>CAZBDA010000014.1:0-4866 GCA_964490445.1 uncultured Rickettsiales bacterium
CGACTTCGCGACCAACCCCGACGTCATCTTCTGGCCCTTCAACGACGAGTACTGGGAAGACGAGCTGGGCTACTACGAACGCGACGAACCCGGCGACTGCAAGGAGTAACTGCCAACGATGCACTCACTTCGCTCTTTATCCGTTCTGTTCCTCGCCCTTACTGTGGGCTTTGGCGGACTGCTCCTCACCCCTGACGCCTCACTGATCTCGGAAGCCGAGGCCCAGAGCCGGCGCGAGAAACGCAAGAAGAAGGTGCTCGACTACAAAGCCTTCGAACGCGAACAGAACCGCGAGGCCTACGGCGAGTTAGCCAACCAGAAGCGCCAGGAGGCCATCACCCAACTCAAGTCCATCCTCAGCCAGCAGCAGCGGCTGCCTGCCGACACCAAGGCCGAGATGCTGATGCGGCTCGCCGACCTCTACCACGAGCAGGGCAAGTACGAATACAACCTCGAGATGCAGGCCTACGAGAAGAGCTACGACAAGTGGTTCGATCTGCCCGAGAGAGAGCAGAAGAAGCAGCCTGAACCCCAGTTTGTTGCTGGTAGTTCCACCAACTACATGCGCAAGTCGATCCAGAACTACCAGATCATTCTCAAGAACTATCCCAACTACCCGCGTGTCGACCAGGCGTTGTTCTTCCTGGCCTACATGCTCAACGACGTCGGCCAGCAAAAGGAAGCGCTGAGCAAGTACCAGAAGCTGGTCAAGACCTATGACAACAGCGCCTTCATACCCGAGGCCTACCTCGCAATCGGCGAGTACTATTTCGACCACAACAACGCCTTCAAGGCGCTGGCGGCGTACAAGCAATCAGCACGCTACAAGGACAGCAGGATCTACACCTTTGCTCTGTTCAAGATGGGCTGGTGCTACTACAACGTCGGCGAATTCGGCACCGCCATCGAGACGATGAAGGAGTTGGTCTCCGAGACCGACCGACGCATGCGCGAATCCGGCGAGCAGGACGGGATCTCGTTGAAAGAAGAAGCCCTCCGGGACCTGGTGCTGTTCTTCTCCGAAGAAGGCGACCTGCAGGCCGCCAAGGAGTACTTCACCCGCTACGGCGAGAAGCGCTACTACCGCAAGATGCTCACAAAGCTGGGCAAGACCTATGTCGACCAGGGCAAGAACAGCCTGGCGGTGGAGACCTACCGGGAGTTGATCGGCGATGACCCCTACGCGTCGGACAACCCCGAGCACCAGAACTCGATCATCAAGGCCTACCAGGGCCGCGACAAGTTCGACAAAGCCAACGAGGAGATCGACAAGCTGGTCAAGGTTTATGGTCGAACGAGCCGCTGGGCCCAAGAGAACAAGGACAACCGATCCGCATCCAAGAAGGCGGAGCGGCTCATCGAGAGGAACCTCCGTTCGGTGCCCCTCGACAATCACCGCCAGGCAGAAAAGCGCCGCTCCAGAAAGCTCCTCGAGCTCGCCGAGACGGGCTACGCTCGCTACCTGAGCTACTTCGACAGTGGCTACGAGACCTACGAGCTACGCTACTGGTACGCCGAGGTCCTGTACAAGCTGAACCGCTTCGAGCAGGCCACCGACGAGTACGAGAGGGTGGTCGCCCTCGATGCCCGCGGCAAGTGGCTGAAGAACGCTGCCGAGAACCAGATCTTCGCCATCGAGAAGGTGCTCAAGCCCATCAAGGGCAAGCTTGATGCTGCAGCCAAGAAGTCCCTCCGTGAGTTGCAGCGTTCCGGTACGGGCGTGGGCAAGTACGCCGAGATCGAGCTGCACCCCTGGGAGCAGCGGCTGGTCAAGGCTTGCGACTCCTACGCGAAGGCGCTGCCCGACGACAAGAAGAGCCAGGCCTTCCTGTACAAGGCAGCCCTGCTACTGCATGACCGCAACCACTACAACGAGAGCAACCCGCGTTTCCTGAAGATCATCCGCGCCAACCCCAAGTCGGAGAGAGCGCAGTACGGCGTCCACGAGATCCTGGAGTCCTACAAGCGGATCGAGAACTGGGCGAAGCTCAACGAGGCCGCCCGCGAGTTCTACAACAACCCAGACATCGGCAAGACCAAGAAGTTCAAGGGGGAACTGCGCGTCATCTACCAGAGCGCGACCTTCAAGATCGCCGAGGGCTACGCCATCGGAGATCAGCACGCAGACGCTGCCAAGGCGTTCCTGGGTTTCTACAAGGAGTTCGCTGACAGCAAGGACCGTGACCTCGCGCTGTACAACGCGGGCTTCTACTTCCAAAAGACCGGTGACAAGACCCAGGCCGTGTCCCTACTCCACGAGTTCGTCGACAACTTTCCCAAACCGCTGCGCAAGGACACCGCCAAGCTCCAACTCTACGAGAAGAGCCTGGCCTCGCTCGGCGCCCACTACCAGAGCATTGCGGCCTATGACCGCTCGGCCCACTTCTTCCGAACCCTCTACGACAGCAGCAACAAGTTCCAGGAAGCCGGCTTCACCAGTTCCCAGGATGGGCTCTACGACTCCGCGCTCTACAAGGAAGCCCTGGACGACATCGCCGGTGCCATCAAGGACTTCGGCGACTACATGAAGACCTGGCCAGACGCTTCCGATGTGCTCTCGATTCGAGTGAAGATCGCGCGAATCCTGCGCAAGTCCGGCCAAACAGCCAAAGCAAAAGCGGCATACAAGGCCATCTACTCCGACCCCAAGGTCGTCGGTAGCGCCTTCGACGCCGCCATGGAGTGCTTCCTTTCCTACGGGCAACTGCTCAAGGGGAACCGCCAGAAGCAGCTGGCGCACTACCGCGAGGGGCTGCGCTTCTTCGAGAAGAATCGCAAGGCACCGGGCGCAGACAAGGCCGCCAAGTTTGTCGCCGAGATGCGCTTCGAGTTGCTCGAGCCCGAGTTCGCGCGCTACGCCGCACTGGAATTTCCGGCCGACACCAAGAAGGCCACTGCCATCCTCAAGAAGAGAGCCAGCACCCTCGGTGGCCTGCAGAACAAGTACATCGAAGTCGTCAAGGTCGCGAAGGGCGAGTGGGGTATTGCGGCGCTGTATCGGATCGGCACAATCTACGGCAACTTTGCCGACGCCTTGCGTGCCGCCCCCTGCCCCAAGAAGCTCGACCAGGACCAGTGCGCCATCTACACGTTCACCCTACAGGACAAGGCCTACCCGCTGGTCGACAAGGCCGTCGAGGCCTTCACCCAGGCACGCCAGAAGTCGTATGAACTGGGTGTCTACAGCGACTACACCGTCAAGGCACTGGAAGAGCTCTCGCATCTCCGTCCCGAGGAGTATCCGTCCAACGCCGAGCGCGCCCCCAAGCCCGACTACACCTCGAATCCCTACACCACCGCCGACTTCCAACTGTGAACCGCGTGATGGAAACCCCGCAGATGAATACTGGTCTCTTTCGTAACCTCCGCCTCGCAGGTCTGCTGCTGCTGCCGGCCTTGACCCTGGTCTTGGTCGGCTGCCCCAAAGGTGGCGCCAAGAACAGTGGTGAGCAGGATCCCGAGAACCCCGAGCACCCGTACCGCGCGGGCGTAGAACTCCTCGAAGAGGGGCGTGCCGCCGACAAGGTGCCCTACGACAAGGTGTTCCGTGAGTTCAAGTCCGCCTGTGACATTGGCACCGAGTTCGCCCGGCCCCATGCTCGGGGTTGCTACAACGCCGGTGTCGCTGCCGCACGGCTCGGGCGCTACGAGGAAGCGGTCGAGTTGTACCAGCGGGCCCTCGAAGCCGACCCGGGCCTCTCGGCCGCAGTACAGAACCTGACCGTAGCGCTTCTCAACGCTGGCAAGGCGACGGACTCCCTGCCGATCTACGAGCGCTACCTGCAGGAGAATCCCGACGATGGCGACATGGTCAACAACTACGCCGGCGCCCTGGGCGAGGCTGGCCGCTTTGATGACGGTGTGCGAGTGATCCAGGAGCTGCTGTTCTCCAATCCCAAGGACACCCGGGCACAGAAAACGCTGGCGCGGATCTACTTCCTGGCAAAGCGCTACCGCATGAGCCAGATGGCCTCGGCAAACGCCCTGAAGATGGATGACAAGGACGCTGACATCCACAACAACCTCGGCCTGACCTGGCTGAAGGAGGGCAACGAGGAAGCAGCGGTCCTCGAATTCAAGGAGGCGGTCAAGCTGGACCCCGACAACCTCGAAGCCAACATGAACCTCGGCATCCTCGCGGTGCGGGCTGCCGACTACCAGTTGGCTGCCAGCTCCTTCCAGAAGGTCCTCAAGGACAACCCCGGGCAGGTCGAGGCGCTCATCGGCATGGGCATCGCCTTCCGAGGCAACCTCGAGTTCGAGTCCGCCCTCGCCCAGTACGCCACCATCCTCGAGATCAACGAGTGCGAGGAGACCGCGCTGCTCAACAAGGGCATCGTCCAGCACCTGTTCCAGAAGAAGTACAAGGACGCCCGCAAGACCTACGCCAAGTTCAAGGAGTGCTCCAACGACGGCAGCGTCGACACCTGGCTCGCGAAGGTCGAATCAGACATTGCCGAAGAGGAGCGCCTCGCGGCCGAGATGGCGGAAATGGAACGGCAGCTCAAGGAGCTTGAAGCGAAGGCAAAGGAGCGCGCCACGACCCTCAAGGCCCAGATGACACGGGCGCAGCGCGTCTTCCTCAAGTACAAGGAAATCGAGCAGGACCCCTCGTGGGCGGAGGTCATGGTAAGCCAGATCGAAGCTTCACAGTACGCCATCGAGTCCGAAGACTTCTTCATCATGGAAGAGCAGGGCCAGTACCTCGATGAGTTCATGCTCGAGTACTACCAGTACGGCCTGCAGAAAGATGGCCGGTCGATCGTCGATTCCACGGAGTGGACCAGTGGCGCAGTAATCGAAGTCCCCGAAGCCGCCACCACGGGCACCGAAGGTGCTGCCAGTGGCGAGGCTGAAGGTGCTGCC
>CAZBDA010000014.1:4966-11269 GCA_964490445.1 uncultured Rickettsiales bacterium
AGTGGCGAGGCCGAAGGTGCTGCCAGTGGCGAGGCCGAAGGTGCTGCCAGTGGCGAGGCCGAAGGTGCTGCCAGTGGCGGAGACAGCGCCAGTCCAGGAGAAACCGGGAACCAGGAGGCTGGCGAGGAGTCGAATTAACCAAGAGCAATTGCCGGATGCGACCCTACAATAGAAGGGATCCGGTGCTTATCAGCGTCAGTCCTTCGGAACGATGGGATTATCTGGCACAATGTGCGCCTCATTAGGAGCGAAATAGCAATGCAACGAGCTTTCACGACGATTCTGTGTGTGCTGCTGGGCCTGGCCTTTGCAGCCCCGGTGGCCCTGGCCCAGAGTGATGAGCCCGAGGTGCGCTATCGCAAGAAGACCGAGATCGACTTTGAGGACGTGTCCATCGACGGCGAGTTGAAGAAGCCTCACGGTGCCTACCTGCTCGACAAGCGGCAGTCCTCCTTCAATCCCCTGATCCGCCTGAAGGAGAACTTCAGCCAGGAGATGGTCGACTCCGTCAACCAGGTCCGCTGAGAAGCAGCGCGACTGAACTAGAGCATTCCAACCTCCCACCCAGGGCGCTCCAACACCTGAGCGCCCTGACACTCTGAGGACCCGCTACATGGCCGAGCAGGATTCGCTGCCCACCCTCTCCTTTGCAATCACTGTGGACGGCCAGGAGGCCGGGACCCAGGAGTTTGAACAGGAGATGGTCACCATCGGTAAGGGTGGCGCCGCCGTTCTGCAAATCACCGACGAGGGCCTCGCCGATCTGCACGCAGCAGTCCAGGTAGCCGACGATGGCAGCGTGACCCTGCTCGATCTGGGCAGCGAGACGGGCACCCTCCTCAATGGTGAGTCCGTCAACAACAGCGCAGTCAACGACGGCGACGAGATCCAGATCGGCAAGACCCACCTCAAGCTGGGCATCGCCTTCCCCGAACTCGAAGAAGATACCGACGAGGGGCCCGCCCCCATCGACACTCAAGAGCAGGCAGAGATCGCCCAGGTTGAAGACGCCGAAGACGTGATGGACTTCATCTTGCGTTCCGGCACCGCTCAGTCAGACCTGGGCATCGACCGCAACGCACCCAAAGTCCTCGAGATCGCCGAACTGTGGTCTGGCACGGTGCTCAACGTCAAGCACTTCGACAAGAGCACTCCCGCGGTCTACGTCGGTGACCGCCGAGCCCAGGTAATCCGTGTGGCTTCGGGCCTGCTCACCGCGATTCTGGTGTTCGGGTCCGCCTTCTTCATGATCCAGCAGGTCACCATCCCGGAACCGCCGCGGATGCCCCAAAGCGACATTGACCTGGTACAGGATTGGCAGAAGAAGGCTGCCGACAAGGCCGCTACAGTGGCCGCTGAGCGTGCCGCTGAGGTGAAGAAGGAGAACGAAGAGCTCGCCGCCGCAGCCGACTCGCGCATCGCACAGAACCAGAAGCGCTTCGACCAGGGCATCAAGGTGGCCTACGCACAGGCGAAGAAGGCCTTCAATGAAAAGCAGGCTGAAGCCAGAGCTCGGCACGACAAGAAGCGCGCCGAGGGCAGCACGACCAAGTCCTTCAAGAGCGAGCCCTTCTGCCGGAGCGTGCTGTCCGACGAGCAAGAAGCGGAAGTCGACGACAAGAGCAGCCCCATTCTCCAGGACCAGCTGTGCAAGAAGCACGCACGCCAGACCTTCATCGACAAGGCCCGCAATGCAGAGGTCGAGAAGATCCGCGAGGCGCGAGCGACTGCGGAAGAGGCGCGCCTTGCCAAACTCGAGCCTCCCAATCCACTGCGTGACTACAAAGACGCCTGGACCGTCAATACCAAGCAGGACTTCAAAGCGGCCCTGGCGCGGTTTGAAAGCAACCGCGGTCCACAGCCCGTTCCGCCCTTTTTCGACCTGTTCGAGAAGCCCGACTACGAGGACTTCATCCGCAACCAGATGCTGCCCATCGCCAGGCAAATGGCCGCGAAGGGCGAGCTGCGCCAGAACTGGATCGAGCAACTCCTCGAGTTCGAACGCGAGTACGTGATCTACGACGACCTGCAGGAGAAGCGGGTGGTCGAGGACGTGGTGTTGGCGACCCGGATCCGCCGCGAGAATAGCGATGAGACCCTCATGCTCATCGCCGGCAACGACCCCAGCAAGGTGTACGCCAAGTCCAGGGCGAACGTGATCCAGGTAATCCCTGTCAGCGAGCCGGTCTACCTGTGGGGTCCGAGCGAGCAGGAGGTTGCCGCCCGCGCGCAACTGTTCAAGGACATCCAGACGACGCTGTACGCGAACGCTCGCGTCAAGAACCGTCTACGTGCCATGTGTCGCGCCACAGAGGAGCTCATCACCTTCGATGAGAACAAGGACAACTTCGAGTTCAACGCGCTGTACTCAGAATGCCTGTTCAACCAGGGCAAGATCGACCAGGCCCGCGAGCACTACGCAAAAGCGATCGCCAGTGCTGCTGGCCTGGACATGGACAAGGACGATGCGGCTGGCTTCTACCTGCGCGCACTGCGAGTCCGTGCCAGGGTACTTCTCAAGGATGCCCACCAGAGCGGCACCGAGCGCAACGACTACTCCCTGATGGACAAGAGCAAGCGCGAGGCTGCCATGGTGGCCCACGACGCCCTGCACGACTTCCTGATCGAGAGCGGCACCAGGGACTCCGCCAGTCTGCGTGCGGTCGACAAGGGGATTTTCCTGCTTGAACGGGAGAAGAAACGGGAGCAGGAGCGAGAGCTGGTCCGCAACGCGATCATGCTGTCGTTCTTCATCTTCCTGGTCCTGCCCATTGGCTTCGGCTTCGATGAGATCCGCTCCCGCAAGATGGCCCAGGACTTCTTCGTCGACTCCGAGAACCTGCCCAGCGACCACTTCCCCATCGTCGAGCAGGACGGCGACCAGGTACTGATCAACTTCACCGAGGACTCGGTTGGCTTTGTCGAGTCCTCAGGGGGACGTACGAGCACCGCCGACCTTGTCAGTTCGGGACGCGCACAACCGAAACAGGTCGACGGTCAGCGGGGCGGCTACCACCAGGTCGAACTCGGTGACGACGAGCGCTTCGTCAACGACATCGGCCACGTGGTGTTCTTTATCCACCGTGTCCACAAGGCCAAGGTCATCCCCGCTCCGTTTGGCAAGGACACCGACTGGCTCTTCCTCGTCATCCTCTCAGCACTACTGTTCCTCGGCGGTGCCCTCGCCATCAACTTGATGCTCACTCCTTATGACCCCAGCCAGGAGGTCATCACCATCCCGGATCGCTTCGTAGAATTGATGATCCAGGAGGTTGAGAAGGAGAAGAAGGAGAAGAAGCCCTCGGGCAACGAGGATGCCGGCGAAGGAGCCAAGGCCAAGGAAGAAGAGGGCAAGACGGGCAAGAAGGAGCACAAGCTCAAGAAGGCCAAGGGCTCGAAGGTTGCCATCGATAAGTCGCAGCTCGACAAGCAGATCGCTGAATCCACCGGCCTGCTCGCCGACCTCAACCAGTTGACCGACTCGAGCATGTTCGGAACGGGCGGCCTCGACAACAGCGTGTCCAGTGCTGTGGGCGGCTTGATTGGTTCCCAGTACGGCCAGTTCGGCGCTGGTGGCCTCGGCTCGCGCGGCTCCGGCCTGGGCGGTGGTGGCTCAGCAGCTGGCCTCGGTGGGCTCGGCACACGCGGCACCGGTGCGGGTGCTTCCGGTTACGGGCGCGGCGGTGGCCACTACGGCAAGAAAGGCGGCGGTGCGCCAGGCGTCGGTACCGGCAACGCGATCATCCTCGGTGCACTGGACAAGTCCATCATCGACCGTATCGTCAAGCAGCACCTCGCCAAGATTCGCTACTGCTACCAGAAAGAGTTGAACAAAAATCCCAAGCTGTTCGGCAAGATCATCGTCAAGTTCGTGATTGCCAAGGACGGCTCGGTGTCGACTGCAAGCACCAAATCGTCGACTATGCGCAACCCCATTGTCGAGAAGTGCATCAATTCTCGCTTCATGCGCATGCGCTTTCCCGCACCCAAGGGTGGTGGCATCGTCATTGTCTCCTATCCCTTCATGTTCAACGCACAGGGCAACTGATTGCCGCCAGGATTCCGCAGCGTCATGACCAGTCCCCTGCTTCATCGCCTCACGCTACTGCTGAGCCTGCTGGCCCTGCTGACCGCCGCACCGACGGCCATGGCCAGCGAGACCACCGCCCCGCCCCTGCCTCTGCAGGACGAAGACGACGACGATGACGACGACGATGGGGTCGATGAAGACGAAGATGACGACGACGACGAGGATGAGGTCGACGGCGACGACGAGGATGAGGTCGACGGCGACGACGAGGACCTTGAGTTGGACCGGGACAAAAGCGCTCGCGACCGCCGCAAGGAGCGGGCGCGAACCAAGAAGAAAAAGCGCGCCACCCGCGAAGTAGTCAAAGGTCTGTACGCGAAGATCAACATCGGCCCGCTGTTCTGGTTCGGTTCCATCAAAGGCGACAACGTCAGCCGCACCGGCACCAGCTCCACGGGCACCGAAATGGACTTCTCGTTGGGCTACGACATCGTCGACACGCTGCCCTTCACCCTTGCGGTCGAGGCTTCATTCTTCCAGGTCATCACCAACGGAACGGGGGTCTCCGAAGACCTCAACCGTGACCGAATCGGCCTACCGTCGGCGATCCAGGGCGACTTTCGAATCTACGGTGCCATCGTCGCTGTAAGAGCAGGCCCGAACCTGGGCGGCAAGCGGGTCAAGCGCCTCAACATCTCGGGCCACGCCGGCGGCGGTATCGGCTACTCCCCTCCCCTGATCGACATGCAGAGCCCCACTGTCGCCGGACGGATTGCCAGCGAGTACGGTGCCATCATGCAGGGGCGGCCGCTGGGCCTTGTGCAGGGAGGCGTGGGGATCGAGTACTACACCAAGCTGTCGCACTTCTCCATTGGCCTGGACATCGACTTCAACGTGATCATCGGCGGCCCAGCGCCGCTGATCGGCATGGGCCTCGCCACTGACATCTTCGTCAAGTACACGTTCTAGCGCGGCTGCCGAACCACCGTGGGCTGTCGAGCCTTCGGAGCAGTTCCGTTTTCTTCTTGTCACGAGTTTGTCAACGCATATAATGCGGCGATCTGACGCATCCAAGATGATAATTTAGCGTCCGAATCGAGTGACTGGTCTCCAGTGCACCTCGGTTTGGCGATGCGTCAGAGATGACCACAAAACGGAGTGCTGAAACTATGAATCGTTCGTCCTTCTGCAAGTTGCGCTATTTCAAACTGCTCGCCCTCGTGCTGCCTGCGGCGATGCTGTTTGCCACTGCCTGCTCGGACAGTCGCTCCAACGGAAGCGGCGGTGACCAGTCGCTGACTGCGGACCCGGACATCATCGATTTCGGCTACATCGCAGCGAACCAGCTCTCCTCGACCGAGAGCATCTCCTTGATTAACAGTGGTTCCGCGTCGATCACGATCGAGTCGATCCGAATCGGCGAAGCGAGCGATGCCGGCTTCGACCTGTACCAGGTGCCGGCCGAGTTGCCCCTGACTCTTGGCACTGGGGTGAGCGAAGTCATCTCGGTGTACTTCGCACCCGCCGCTGCGGGCAACTTCCTCGCCACCATCGAAATCGCCACAGACGAGAGCGACGACCCGGTACTTGTGCTGCTGGGCGGCTGTTCTACCAGCGAGGACTGCGAGGTCGACTTCACCGATCTGGACCCCTCCGGCGATGATGATGATGACCCGGTCGGTGACGACGATGACGACGACGACGACAGTGTCGACCCCTCGGGCGGTGACATCGAGGTGAACCCGAGCTCGATCAACTTCGGCACCGTGGCACAGAACCAGGCACCCGTAGGTGACGTCGTGACAATCGAGAACACTGGAACCGGTGGACTCGTCATCACCGACATCTCCATCTCGGGCAACGACGCGGCACTGTTCACCGTAGGCGGCTACGCAGGCGGCACGATCCAGCCCAACGCCGCCCCCGTGAACCTGACCCTGAGCTTTGACCCGAACAACAGCAGTGAGGGCTCCAAGTCGGCCACCTTGACCATCCTCTCCAACGACGAGGATGAAGGCACAACCACCATTGCTCTTACGGCTGAAGTCACCGAAGACTGCGGCGCCTGCATCCCCGAGTGGACCATCATCGGCGCCCAGGACCTGCTGGGCATGGGCATTGACCTGGGCGGCCTGCTCGGCGGCGGCCTGCCTGGTGGCGGCGGCCTGCCTGGTGGCGGCGGCCTGCCCGGTGGCGGCGGCCTGCCCGGCATGGACGGCCCGCTCTACCTGCAGGTCACCCCGGGCCCGGTGGATGTCACCATTCAGAATACC
>CAZBDA010000014.1:11279-66935 GCA_964490445.1 uncultured Rickettsiales bacterium
GGCCCTGGCACCCTCAGCAGCGTCACCGAGGGCGGTACGCTGCTCGGCATGCTGCCCGTCTCCGACAGCCCGCAGGTCACCTACCTGGGCGGTGCGCCGCTGAGTTTGGACGCCGGCGACACCGGCACGCTGCAGTTCAACGTAACGGGTACCGGCATGTGCGAGATGATCAACCTGGATAGCTCGGTAACCTTCATCATGGGTACCGATGCTCCGGACACCAGCACGCTGACCTCCTGCCTGGACCTCGGCGGACTCGGTGGCGGCGGGCTTCCCGGATTGCCCTTCTAAAGCGACCGAAATCCACCCGACGACGGCCCCCGAGGCACTGCCCCGGGGGCCATCGTGGTTCTGCTCTGTGGCCTTTCTTGACAGTCAGACAACAGCCCGTACAATCCGCCGACCGGATCAACCGGCAACTGAGCTTCCACTAGCCCGGCCAGACAGTCGCGAGCAATGAAGCAAGGAGAGCGCTATGTCACTCGGAATCCTCGGCACCAAAGAGGGTATGACCCAACTGTTCGACGCAGACACCCGTGCTGCGACCCCAGTCACCGTCATCCACGCAGAACCCAACGTCATCCTGCGGCACTGCACTGAGGCCAAAGAGGGCTACTCCTCGATCCAGGTCGGCTTTCTTGAGAAGAACCCGAATCGCGTCAATCGTCCCGATGCGGGTCAATTTGCTCGCGCCTCAGCTGAGGCTGGCGACACCATCACTCCGCGCAAGCACCTGCACGAGTTCCGGCTCGACAGCGACCCAGGCGACGACCTCGCGGTCGGCTCCGAGGTGAGCGTCTCATCCCTACAAGAGGTCAAGTTCGTCGACGTCACCGGCACGAGCAAGGGCAAGGGCACCCAGGGCGTCATGAAGCGCTACAACTTCCGTGGCTTCCTGCGTACTCACGGCACCCACGAGTTCTTCCGCCATGGCGGCTCGATCGGCACTCGCCTGACCCCCGGTCACGTCCTCAAGGGCAAGAAGATGCCGGGACGCATGGGCAACGAGCAGGTTACGGTTCAGAACCTGCGAGTGCACAGCATCGACGTCGAACGAAACCTCATCATGGTTGTCGGCGCAGTCCCCGGTCCGCGCGGTGGACTCGTCGAGGTGCACCCGGCCATCAAGAAGGACTGAAGCGAACGCTTAGTCCCCGGGCTGAGTCGTCAGCCCAGGTCGCCCCCTGATCAGTTCACCCGGTAGTTGGGTGCCTCGTGCGTGATGATCACGTCGTGCACGTGGCTCTCGCGCTGTCCAGCGGTCGTGATGCGGACAAAGCGGGCCTTCTCATGCATCTCCTTGATGTTCGCGCAGCCTGTGTAGCCCATTGAGGCCCGCACGCCGCCCACCAGTTGAAACACGGAGTCAGCGAGAGCGCCGCGATAGGGAACCCTCCCGACAATGCCCTCGGGCACCAGCTTCGGCCCACCCTGGTCGCCGTCCAGGGCCGCAAGGGGGTCGTCTTCACTGTCCTGGAAGTAACGATCGGAGCTTCCCTGGCGCATGGCCTCCAGTGAGCCCATGCCGCGATAGGTCTTGTAGCGACGGCCCTGGTACAGGACAACCTGCCCCGGACTCTCCTCTGTGCCGGCAAAGAGCGAGCCAATCATCACGGTGTCGCCCCCCGATGCGAGCGCCTTGGCGATGTCACCCGAGGAACGTACTCCACCGTCGGCAATCACCGGCTTACCGAGGCGGTGTGCTGCCGCCGATGCATCCTGCACTGCGCTGAGTTGTGGCACTCCCACACCGGCGACTACCCGCGTGGTGCAGATGGAACCAGGGCCGATTCCGACCTTGACGCAGTCAGCGCCAGCCTTGATGAGCGCCTCGGTCGCGCCGGCAGTGGCGACATTACCGGCCACGATCTGGCAGTCCGGCCAGGTCGACCGGGTCGCAGCCACGCTGTCGATGACCATCTGCGAGTGTCCGTGGGCAGTGTCGATCACGATGAGATCGCAGCCCGCGTCGACCAGGCGCTGCACGCGCTCCTCGCGGTCAGCCCCGACACCCACCGCTGCACCAACACGCAGTCGACCCAATTCATCTTTGGTCGAGTCGGGATAACGCTCACTCTTGATGATGTCTTTGATCGTGATCAGTCCGCGCAAAATCTTGCCCGACTGATCCACCACCAACAGCTTCTCGATCTTGTGCTCCTGCAGAAGGTCCTTGCTCTGCTCGAGCGTCGTTCCTTCGGGCACGGTGACCAGGTCATTTGCGGTCATCACATCTCGAACTCGCCGATCGAGATCGCGCTCGAAGCGAAGATCGCGATTGGTCAGGATCCCGACCAACTCGAAACTGCCACCCGCAGTCACCGGCACACCCGAAATGCGGTGCCGACGCATGAGCTCGAGGGCCTCGCGCACGGTAGCCTCCGGGCCCACGGTGATGGGGTCGGAGATCATGCCGGCGACGGTCTTCTTGACGATTGCGACCTCGAGAGCCTGCGCCTCTGCAGACATGTTCTTGTGGATGATCCCGAGGCCGCCATTCTGGGCCATCGCAATGGCGGTGGCAGACTCGGTGACGGTATCCATCGCCGAGGAGACCAGCGGAATCTTCAGTTCGATCTGGTCGGTAATCCGGGTCGAGACATCGGTGTCCCGGGGCAGCACAAGGCTATGCGCCGGTACCAGCAGCACATCGTCAAAGGTCAACGCCAGGGGAATCGCTTCTTGCTCACTCATCGCCCGCTACACCTCAATGGTCTTCAGCTCGTCTGCAAAAGCGTGACGTCCGTCACAGGCGGCCGAGAAGTCCTCTCTACTTACCCCGGGAGCCAACTCCCGCACCAGAAATCCCTCGGCCGTGACGTCCATCACTGCGAGGTTGGTAACGACCTGGTCCACACAGCCGACCCCGGTCAGCGGCAGAGTACAGCGAGAGACGAGCTTCGACTGGCCGCTCTTACTCGCCTGGATCATCGTGACGATGACTCGCTGCGCGCCGTTGACGAGGTCCATCGCACCCCCCATACCCTTGACCATCTTCCCCGGGATCATCCAGTTCGCCAGGTCGCCGTTCTCGGCCACCTGCATGGCGCCGAGAATGGCAAGGTTGATGTGACCGCCGCGGATCATCGCGAAGCTCTCGGAGCTGTCGAAGAACACCGAACCGGGAATTGTCGTGACCGTCTGCTTGCCGGCGTTGATGAGATCAGCATCCTCCTCACCCTCGTAGGGGAAAGGCCCGATCCCGAGCAGACCATTCTCGCTCTGTAGGACCACCTCGACGCCTTCAGGCACGTAGTTTGCGACCAGCGTCGGCATGCCGATGCCAAGGTTGACGTAGTCGCCGTCGACCAGTTCGCGGGCGACACGCTGAGTGATCTGCTCACGGGTCAACGACATTTCAAGCTTCTCCTCGTGGCCGCACCGTACGCTGCTCAATCCACTTCTCGTAGTGTTCGCCCTTGATAATCCGCTGGACGTAGATGCCCGGCAGGTGGATCTCGTCGGCGTCGATGTCTCCCGCGGGTACCAGCTCCTCGACCTCTGCGATGGTAATGCGTCCAGCCTTGGCCACCAACGGGTTGAAATTTCGCGCAGTCTTCCTGAACACCAGGTTGCCGTGGCTGTCCCCTCGCCAGGCCTTCACGAAGGCGAAGTCGCCGTGCAGCGCTTCCTCGAGCAGATAATCCCGCCCGCCGAAGTCACGCACTTCCCTGCCCTCAGCACGGAGAGTGCCCACCCCGGTCGGCGTGTAGAAGGCGGGGATACCGGCTCCGGCGGCCCGCATACGCTCGGCGAGAGAGCCTTGCGGGCACAACTCGACATCCAGTTCGCCGGCCAGGAACTGTCGCTCAAATTCCTTGTTCTCTCCCACATACGAGCCGACCATCTTGCTGACCTGGCGCGACTGCAACAAGACGCCGAGACCACACTGGTCGGTACCGGCGTTGTTGCTGACAAGAGTGATCTTGCGCGTGCCCCGATCGTGGAGCGCAGAAATCAGGTTCTCGGGGTTCCCGGACAGGCCGAAACCACCCACCAGGACGGTAACACCGTCACTGATGTCGGAAATGGCCTCAGCGGCCGAACTGTGGACCTTGTTCATTTGCTTTTCCCTGCAAGCTCCCAAACGGACCCAGGAGCGCGGCAAACCATATCAAACGAAGCTGATTCTTGAACGGTGAAGATCGGAGAATTCGAGCCACACGACTCCTTGACCCTGGTCAGCGGTCCGGTACACTCCGCCGCACTCGAGTTGACCCGCACGGCCGAGAGGCCAGTCGAAAACGTACCCGGAGACCCCCATGGCATCGAGCAGCACCTTTCCCAAGATCCTCACCATCGCCGTCTGTCTGGCACTGGTACTGCCAGCAATCAGCTGCAAGAACTACATCAGTGGGCTGACCGCCATCAGTTCTTCGGGCAGCGAGCAGGCCGCGAGCTACGAGCAGGCGACGGAGCTGTGGAACAACTCGCGGGGAAGCGCTGAAGGCATTCAGAACGTGATCTCAGCACTGGAAGCTGTGGTCGCTGCAGACCCCAGCCACCAGGACGCATGGGTCATGCTGTCCCGTGCCTACTACCTGCAAGCCGATGGCTACACGACAGTCGCGGCCGAACCCGCAGACGACCAGGACAAGCGCCTGACCGCTGCCAAGGCTGAACTCTTCCAGAAGGGTGTCACCGCAGGTGAGAGAGGCATGATCGCGGACGCCGCATTCAAGGCTCAGATCGACAAGGGAGAGAAAAAGGACAACGCCGTCACCGCCCTGCAGAAGGACGACCAGATGGCGATCTACTGGACTGCTGCCAACCTCGGCAAGTGGGCCCGAAGCCAGGGTTTTGCCACCCTGATCAAGCACAAGGGCTACATCGCCAAGATGATGACCCACTGCCTGGAACTCGACGAGACCGCTTTTTACGCCGGTCCGGTGCGCTACTGGGGCGCCTTCTACGCCGTCGCGCCCGGCTTCGCCGGCGGTGACATGACCAAGAGCAAGGAGCACTTCGAGAAGGCCAAAGCAATGAACCCCGAGTACTTCGGCACCTACGTGCTGTACGCCGACACCTACGCCGAGAAGGCCCAGGACCGGGCGCTGTTCAAGAGCCTGCTGGAGCACGTAGTCAACACGCCGTCGGACGTCCTTCCCGAGATGCTTCCCGAGCAGGAAATCGAGAAGCGCAAGGCCCGGGTGTTCCTCGACCGCATCGACGACCTGTTTGCTGACTGACCGCACCGGGGCAATGGCGCAGGGCCTGTTCGCCCATGGATCTGCGCCCATCCAGCCCCACCGCCGGTCTGACCCGGGTGTGAAGCCACCCGCAACCGAGAGAAACCAATGAACCGTACGCACCGCAGCCTGGCCGCCACCATCCTGGGTAGCGCCATCTTGCTCGTCGCAGTAATCGCCAGCCCGACCGACCTCATCGGTCAGCAGCCGGAGTTCACCTTGAACTTTGGAACCGTAGCCCCCGAGGGCACGCCCTGGGCGGAGCAGTTGATCCTCGAGAAGAAACGCATCGAGAAGGAATCGGCGGGTCGCGTCCGAGTGCGAATCTTCATGTCGGGCGTGCTCGGCGGAGAAGTCGAGATGGTCCGCGACATCGTCGAGGGCGGACGACTTCAGGGGGGCGGGTTCACCACCGCCGCAATCGCCCAGGGCGCCAACGTCCCGATGCTGCAGCTCCCCGAGCTGCCTTTCCTGTTCCGCAATGCGAACGAGGTCGACACCATCCTGGACAACGTTCTCTATGCGCCCGCCCAGAAGAAGCTGAAGCGGCGCAACATCCACCTGGCCTACTGGGCCGAGAACGGCTGGCGCTCCTTCTTCACCAAGAAGAGCCCCGTGAAGACGATCGCCGACCTGGCGCAACACAAGATGCGAGTCCAGGAGAGCGAGGTCCACAAGGCCATGTACAGGGCCCTGGGAGTCCAGGCATCACCGATCTCTACCGCCGAGGTTCTCGACGCCCTCAGCCGCGGCACCGTCGACGGCTTCGACAACACCTCGCTGTTCGCCCAGGCAGCAGGTTGGTTCGAGCCGACTCCCTACCTGACCCTCACCAAACACATCTTTCAACCCGCCGCCATCGTCTACAGCAGGTCGTTCCTCGAAGAGGTCGAGGCCAAGGACCCAGCGCTGCGCAAGATCATCGAAGGGGACCGCGCGACCCAGAGCAAGATCGGGCGTGACCTGGTCCGGGGACTCGAGGATTCGCTACTCGACAACTTCAAGGAGATGGGCGTGACGGTATACACACCCACTGCGGCGGAATTGCAGCCATTTATCGACGCCTGCGTCCCGACCCACGCCCAGTTTGCCGAGCAGGTGGGCGCCGATCTGCTCCAGGCTGTTCAGGACGAACTCGCTAAGCTGCGCATGTAGCCCGACCCAGGCCTTCGACCGAACGTGTCCCGCTCCGCCCTCGACGCCGTCTTCGCGCCTCTCGACGCGGTCGGGCGTGGATGGAACCGAGCCTGGGCAGGAGTTCGCTGGTTCCTGAAGGAGATCGTCCTCCTGAAGGTGATCTTCGCTCTGATCCTCGTGGTCACCGCTCTGGTGCACTACATCGGCAAGATCTTCGGCTTCCTCGATGAGGTCCTGGATCGCGTCGAGACAACCATCATCTTCTTCGCCACGCTGGGAATGACCGCCCTGGTCTTTCTCGAGTTCCTGGACCGGTCGCTCGACAGCGTCGACTTCGCGTTCAACAACGCCGCAAAGCTGGCACTGCTCCTGATGCTGTGGGTGGCGTTCCTGGGAGCGAGCCTCGCCGCACGCGATGACAAGCACCTCACGATCGATGCCGCTGATCGAGCTCTGAGCACAGTGGGCAGTGCGCGCCTCTACCGCTTCTCGATGCTGATCGCGACCGTGTTCTCGTGGCAGTTGTTCCAGGCCGCCGCGGGGGTGGTCAAGAAGGCATTCGACATCGAGTCGTTGGCAGGGTTGACGGTTCCCGACTGGGCCGAGACTGGCCTCGAGGCAGTCGCGCGTTGGTTCTTCGAGGCTCGCCTCAGCGCCGAGGACTTCGAGTACTTTGCTGAGGAGGGCTTTGCGGTCGCGCTCAGTCAGAACGGCCTCAAGCTCTGGGTCGCTGAGCTCATCCTGCCCCTGGCCTTCCTGCTCATGACCCTGCGCTTCGCGGGCAAGTTCTGGCGCGGCAAGCAGTTGAAGCTGGAGCTGGACGACATCCCCGGCCGGCACACCCGCAGCACTGCAGGCACAGCGGGCATCCGGGACATCTTCCTCGCGGGTCTCTTTCCGGGCCTTCTATTCGGGATGCTACTCGGCCTCTGGATGGGTCAGGGCTGGTTCATTATCATCTGCGCGGTCCTGCTCGTGATCGTCGGCGCGCCTCTGTTCGTCGTGATCGGTATTTCGGCAGCGCTGTGCGTGTTCCTGCTCGAGGGGCGCGAGCTCGACTACATCGTCCGCGAGATCTACAAGGCCACGGACAAAGAGGTTCTGCTCGCGATCCCGTTCTTCGTGATGGCAGGGGCGATCATGACCGAGGGCAGCATCGCCCGACGCCTGATCGACGTCGCCAAGTCCGCAATCGGCTGGTTCCCCGGCGGTCTCGCCATCGCGGGTGTCATCTCCTGCATCATCTTCGCCGCCATTTCGGGGAGCTCGCCGGTGACTGTGATCGCCATCGGCTCGATCATGGTTCCCGCGCTCATTGACGCGAAGTACGACGAGGATTTCTCGCTGGGCCTGCTCACGTCGGCAGGCTCCCTCGGGATCCTCATCCCGCCGTCGATCCCGATGATCATCTTCGCCGTCGTCGCCTTCTCGAACACCGACATCAGCTACACGGTTCGCGACCTGTTCGTAGCCGGGATCATTCCGGGCTTCTTGATCGGAGCCATCCTCATGGGCTGGTCCGTGTTCAAAGAACGCGACAAGGTGATGCCCGTCGAGGAGACCCTTCACAAGCTCCCCATCTCTCTGCTGGAGGGAATCTGGGCCGCAGGCCTCCCCATCCTCATCCTGGGCGGAATCTACAGCGGCCTGTTCACCGCGACCGAGGCGGCGGCGGTGTCCGTGGTCTACGCACTGGCGGTCGAGTACGGGATCCACCCGACCCTGAAGTTGATCAGCCGCAACCGGCGAAAGGGTGGCAGTACGCCAGACGGCGGCTCTGAGCCACTGTTCGAGCTTCCTCCCCTGGAGTTGCCCCGAGTCTTCCGTGACTCCGCCGTGATCATGGGGAGCCTACTGCTGATCATCGTCCTGGCCATCGCGTTCAACCAGTTCCTGGTATTCCAGGAGATCCCGGCGAAGGCGGCCGGCTGGGTGGGCGCACACGTCGACAGCAAGATCCAGTTCCTGATCCTGGTGAACCTGTTTCTGCTCGCACTCGGCTGCATGATGGACATCATGAGCGCCATTCTGATCGTGGCGCCGCTACTGACGCCAATCGCGATGAGCTACGGGATCAACCCGGTGCACTTCGCGATCATCTTCATCGTCAACCTCGAGATCGGCTACCTCACCCCGCCCCTGGGGCTGAACCTGTTTGTCGCCAGCTCGGTGTTCGACCAACCCATCCTCAAGGTCATTCGCAGCGTGCTGCCCTTTACCCTGCTGATGCTGTTCTGCCTGGCGCTCATCTCCTGGTTCCCGGGCCTGAGCCTGGTCCTGCTCGATGGTCCCGACGACGCCACGGAAGAGGTCGAAGGCAGCACGGCTCCCCTGCCGACGGCAACGACTCCCGCGGAGGCGCCCAGCGAGCCGGCCACGGCGACGCCGCCTGCAGGAAGCGCTGCGGCTGCCGAAGAGGCCGCGACTCTTCCCGGCACTGAAGCGCCGACCGGTGACGAGGAACCTGGCGAAGCGACGGAGCCTACCGCCACACCGCCTCCCCGCGAACCACCACCGCCCGCCCCAGCCGAGGACACACCATGACCACAGCGAACGAGACCCAGCTCACAGCCCGCGACACAACCCCGCTGCTTGTCCGCGACTGGCGCACCGAAGGGCAGAGCCAGCCACAGGCACTGGTGCTCCTCGTGCACGGCGTCGGCGAACACTGCGGCCGCTACGAACATCTCGCCCAGGCCCTGCTCGCCGGAGGCTACGCGGTGCGTGGCTTCGACCACCGGGGCCACGGCCGGAGCGGTGGACTGCGCGGCCACGTGGATGGCTTCCAGCACTACACTACAGACGTCAAGACCATCCTCGACGACTTCCGGGCCACACAGCCCGACGACACCCCCTGCTTCCTCCTGGGCCATTCGATGGGCGGTCTGATCGTGCTGCAGTTCCTCCAGGAGTACTCCGAGGAGGCCGTCAGTGGCGCAATTCTGTCCAACCCCTGCCTTGAGGTCGCCGTCGACCCCCCCGCCGTCAAGGTGGCGGCGGGCAAGCTGCTGTCGAAGATCCTGCCGAAGCTACGGCTGGACAACGAACTGGACACTGCGCTGCTGTGCCGTGACCCCGATGCAGTCCGGGCCTACGAGCAGGATCCGCTCGTGCACCGCAAGATCAGCACACGCTGGTACACCTCGCTGCTCGCGGCCATGGGGAAGGTCACTGGAAGCCCCTTGCAGGCCTCGCTGCCGACACTCTGGCTCGTCGGTGGCAAGGACTCGATTTGCGCCCCCGAGGGCAGCCGCCGCTTTGCCAGAGGCCTGGCGGACGAAATGACCACCGTCCGCGAGTGGCCGGAAGCCTTCCACGAAGTACACAACGGCCCGGACAAGCAGGAGTACCTTGCTGCTCTCCGTTCCTGGCTCGACGCCCGCACAGAGGGGGGCTCCGCCTCCGCTTGAACCTGCTAAGCTGGTGTTCAGCGTGGTCGTTTTCGACCGCGTTCTTAAGATCCGTTTTCGCGATCGGATCAGGTAATAGTAGGATGTTTCGCCGTACCCCAATCAGGGGTGCCTAGGAGATTCGCGAATGATCGGCAGGAAAGGCCCACCTCCACCAGGGGGGCTCCGCAGGCAGGGTGGTCAGCAAGGGAACCAAGGCGGCGGAGCCGGTCGCCCTGGTGGCGGCAGAGGTCCCGGGGGGCCAGGCGGCCCGCGAGGACCGGGCGGCCCCGGTGGGCCTGGAGCTGGCGGCGGTCGTGCAGCCCCTGCAGCACCGCAGGCCAATAATCCCGGAAACCGCATCGATGATGCTCGTACCAAGGTGGTGCTGCCGGAGGTCATTGACTGTCTCTATGACGGCAAGGATGCCTTCTTCCGCTACGTCCACACCGTCGCCGATGTAATGACCCTGAATCCTCTGTACCTGACCATGGACCATCGAATTGGCGATGCCCTTGAATTTGTGGCCAAGCACAAGGTTCCCGACATTCCTGTCGTCGACGAGGAAAAGAACAAGAGCGGTGAAGTCCTAAAGCGTCACTTCATCGGCGTGGTCTCCAAGCGGCTGGTCCGACGAATGTTCTCCAAGGGTGTCGGCACCCTCGCCGCGACCGATGCCGATGATGCATTCATCAACGAGCCTCTGGCCGCAATGATTCGCCTGTGCCGAGACGTCACGACCGTTGCGCCGGACACCTCGATCATTGAAGCCGTCGAGGTCATGTTCGAAGAGAACATCGACACCCTGCCTGTAGTCATCGAGAAAGGAGCAGGTGAGCGCAGCCTGGTGGGACTGGTCACCAAGAGCTCTCTTCTGGCCTGCTTCGTTCGCATGGAAGCCCTGCGTCGCGGACGCAACGTTCGCTCCAAGGGCTTCCGAATCATGGACATGATGCGCGGCCAGAAGGGCAGCCTGCCCACCGAAATGCTGCTGAACACCGCCCTGGTCAAGGTAGCGGACATCATGCGGGAAAATCCGACCACGATCCGCAAAGAAGAAGCCATTGGTCGAGCCCTTCAGTTGATGGAAGAGCACGAAGTCCGTTACCTGCCGGTCACCGAGAAAGGTGAGTTGGTGGGCCTGGTGTCGGACTTCGATCTTGCCAGCCACCTACCGCCACCCGACAAGGAGTACGTCAATCGCAAGGGGCCGGAGACCAAGTTCCTCGAGAACCTGTTCCTCATTAACCGAGAAGACAAGAACACAATGGCAGTCCTGGCCGACAAGATCGGCACCGTGATGACAGAAGACCCCATTGCAGAAGGCACCGAGACCCGCTGGCTGGAGGTCGCAGAACTTCTCTACAGTCCCGACGCCGGCGAAGACCTCGGTGCCGTACCAGTGATTGATGACGAAACCGAGCGCATCAGCGGGATCGTTACCGAACGCGAGGTCCTGGGTGTAATTCAGACCCTCGGACGCATGGTCGGCGGAGCACGCTAGCAGTTCCCGACCAAGCGTCGAAGCGGTGCCCGCAACACTTATTCTTAAAGGTTGCGGTACCGGCCCTACCTGTCGCAATGCGACCAGAAGCATGCCGCAGGGGTAGACACGGGTGTCGCCAAACAGGTAGACAATGGCTTGCACGATTGTGGTGCATACGAGCCGAGAGTAGAGTGGCCCGATGAAGGTGCTGATCGTCGATGATTCCCGCGCTACCCGCGCGATCCTGAAGAGGATTCTCAAGCCCCTCGGTTGCGAGTGCATTGAGGCGGCAGATGGTGAGAAGGGTCTTGTCCAGTTGCAGGACCATCCCGACACGGTGGTCGCCTTGGTGGACTGGAACATGCCCAACATGGATGGCCTGCAGTTCGTCCAGGCGGTTCGCTCCGATGACAGCAATGCGGATGTCCTGCTCATGATGGTGACTACGGAGAGCGAAATTCAGCGTGTCTCGTTCGCAATGGACGCAGGTGCCAACGAGTACATCGTCAAGCCGTTTACCCAGGACATCATCGTTCAGAAGCTCCGCATTCTCGGTCTCGACTTCTAGCCCGTCCCGACGACCCACCCGACCCACATCCTTTTTCCCTGAGCAACGCGAGGTACAAGTGCAGTTAGCCAAGCACAGCCCTTCCACCACAAGGCCCCAGCCCACTGGGAGCGATGATCGAACCCGCCTCATCGAGTTGCTTCGCGAACTCTCCTACGAGCGCCGCAAGGTCGTTCTCGCCTCAGGCCGTGAAAGCGACTTCTATGTCGATGGCAAGCAGACGACTCTGCATGCTGAGGGCGCAGCATTGGTGGGCAAGCTCATTCTCGACAAGATCCGTAATAGCGACTTCGCAATCGACGGCGTCGGCGGCCTCACCATGGGTGCTGACCCCATTGCCACAGCCACATCGGTCTTGTCGTCGCTGGACGGTGGAACCCCGGTACACGCCTTCTACGTCCGCAAGGAAGCCAAGGGACACGGCACGAAGACCTACGTCGAGGGCCGAAAGAACCTGCCGGACGGCAGCAAGGTCATCGTCGTCGAGGACACCAGCACCACTGGTGGCTCGGCGTGGAAGGCCGTGGAACGATGCCGCAACGAGGGGCTCGATGTAGTGATGCTGCTGACCGTCGTCGACCGGCTCGAGGGAGCCGGCGAGTTCATCAGTGAGCGCGGCATGACGCTCGAATCCCTGGTTACGGTCAAAGACCTCGCCGGCTAGCGCGAGGCTTCCCCCGGGTCACCACTCGCGACGCAGCGACGTCGTCTGTCGCCAATTCTGGTCGTCTCGATCCTTGCAGTCGAGGTTGTAGTGCAGACCCCTGCTCTCCCGTCGAGCCAGGGCAGAACGAATGACCAACTCTGCAACCAAGGCGATGTTGCGAAGCTCCACCAGGTCCCGAGTGACCTTGAAGTCCCAGTAGTAGGTCTGGATCTCCTTCTTGATCAGGTCGATTCTGGCCAGTGCCCTGGTGAGGCGACGGTCAGTGCGAACGATGCCGACATAGTTCCACATCAACCTTCGAATCTCGTCCCAGGTGTGCTCGATAACCACCAACTCGTCCGCATCACGGGCATCCCCGGAATCCCAGCCTGGGATCACGGCAAGAGAAGGGACGGCGTCGTTCATTTCTGAGATCGCAGTCTGGGCAGCTCGCCCCCCGTAGACCACGGCTTCAAGCAGCGAATTGGACGCCAACCGATTGGCGCCGTGCAACCCGGAACAGGTGACTTCACCGACTGCGAGCAGGCCATGGACAAGGGTTCGCGCAGACTCGTCGACGATCACACCTCCGCAGAAGTAGTGCGCCGCCGGAACCACGGGAATCGGCTGGCTGGCCATGTCGATCCCAACCGACATCAAGACCTCGTGAATCCCGGGGAAGCGTTCGGTCAGGTAGCTGCCATCAAGATGGGTCATGTCGAGCAGCACACGGCTGAGGCCGAGACGCTTGATCTGACCATCGATCTCGCGGGCGACGATGTCCCGCGGAGCCAGGCTTGCCATCGGGTGCACACCGTCCATGAAGTCGGTACCGTCAGGAAGACGCAGGATGCCGCCCTCACCGCGCAGCGCTTCGGACACCAGGAAGCTCCTGACGCCGGGGTGAAAAAGGCAGGTCGGATGAAACTGGACGAACTCCATGTTGCCGATCACCGCCCCCGCGCGGTAGGCCATGGCAAGTCCATCGCCTGTCGCCAGGTCCGGATTGGAGGTGTACCGGTAGACCTTGCCCGCACCGCCCGTCGCGAGGACCGTGATCCGAGCAGCGAACACCTTCACGGCGCCGGTAGCGGACTCGAGCACGTATGCGCCGAGACAACGGTCCGCCTGGCCGGGCATCCATCCCTCGGGACCGCCCGGGCCGTAGCGTACGCTGACATCGACGTGGGGGCCGACAACACCGAGACGGCGCTTGGCGGCATGCCGGCTGACCTTGCGCTCAGTAATCAGGTCTATGGCCACATGGTGGGCCAGGAGGTGGATGTTTGGGTGCTCGTCAATGGCGGCCAGCATCGCACGCTGGATCTCAACACCGGTCATGTCACCCGCGTGCAGCACCCGCCGAGCGCTGTGGCCACCCTCTCGGGTCAAGTCATAGTCCGCCTCGCCCTGTCCAGCCTCTCCGCCGTCCCTGGCTGGCTCTGAACCTCCCTCGCCGCGCCGCGAAAACCCGACACCCCACTCAATGAGCTTGCGGACTGCATCGGGCCCCTCGGCGAGCACACCCTCGACCAGCGCGGGATCAGCCAGGAAGGCTCCTGCCTCGAGAGTGTCACGTACGTGGTCATCAAGAGAGTCCGACTCCTCCCAGACCGCTGCGATGCCACCCTGTGCGCAAGCCGTGTTCGAGAGCATCGGCTTATCTTTGGTGACTACGAGGACCTTGCCGTGGGGGGCCAACTGCAGGGCGCAACTGAGTCCACCGAGCCCAGCCCCGATGACCAGAAAGTCGCACTCCTCAATGGTAGAAGCCTCCGTCACAGCAGCAGATCCTATCGACTTTGAGGACAACACGGTATGTTCGCGGCAATGAGTGCTCGAATCCAGCGCCTCGGTACGATCCTGACCTTGACTGTACTCTGCACCGCCGCCTCGGTGCTCACGAGCCCCAAAACTGCAAACGCCGGGGACATCTTCATCGGCACGACGTCAGACGGTGTCCAGACCTTCACCGACTCGCCACCCAGCGGCGACCAGAGCTTCTCGGTCTTCCTGCGCGTGAAGGACGGTCGGCCCCTGGAATGGGTGCAGATCGACCCGGCTCTGCTGAAAAAGAACATCGACCTCTACGACGAGCTGATCATCAAGGCAGGCGCCGCCCACAACGTAGCCCCCGAGTTCATCAAAGCGATCATGCTGGTGGAGTCCGGGATGAACCATCGGGCCACCTCGCGAAAGGGCGCTCAGGGCCTGATGCAACTGATGCCAGGTACCGCCGGGGATCTGGGAGTCAAGCACCCCTACGACCCCCAGGAAAACATCGACGGCGGCACACGCTACATCAAGAAGATGCTCAACCGCTTCACCAACAAGCGCCTCGCTCTGGCTGCCTACAACGCCGGCCCTGGCAACGTTCGCAAGTACGGTGGCATGCCACCGTTCAAGGAGACGCGGTACTACGTCGAGAAGGTCCTCAAGTACTACGCGCTGTTCCTCGCCCAGCGCCCGCTCAATCGCTAGCTAGGAGAGCATCGGCTGGGTCTGGCCGAGGGGCGGCCGGAGGTCCGGCAGGTGCCTGGGCTCGATCTCCTTGACCAGCCGGAAGCCGACATGGGCAAAGACCTCGCGGGCGAGATGCCCGATCCTGGTACAAACGCGAGAATACTGAACCGGCTGCACCCAAGAACCACCCCGAACCGGCCGAAGCGTCATCTCGTCGTCCCACCAGCCGTCGCACCACTCGGCTACACCCCCGCCCATCGCCTCCACCCCATAGGGCGAGCAGTCCATCTCGGCGAAGTTGTCTGACGGCTCGGGGGCAGGCCTCCCCTGCCTGCTCTCGGAGCACTTGCAAAAGCCACCGTCTCCGTGGTCTCCCCAGGGATAGAAGCGACCGTCCACACCCCGGGCAGCCTTCTCCCACTCCGCTTCGGTGGGGAGTCGATAGACACAGTCCTCCTGCTGGCCGAGCCACTCGCAGTAGGCCCTTGCCGCCTCCCAGGAGACACCGAACACGGGAAGGTGCTCAGAGACCCGTAGACCAGCCCCGCGGAACCACTCCGGAAGCACGAACTCGCCGCCAGGCCGCAGCGTGAAGTAGCCCTTCTCTTCGGCCGCGTCGCGGGGCGCGTAAAAGTGGGCGAGGACCGGGTCGTCGCGGGCGATTTCGTTCACGAACAACAGGTACTGGCCCATGGTCACCGGCTGCCTGGCGATGGCGAAGTCGTTGACATAGACCTGTTGGCGCGGAAGGGAGCCGAGTGCGTTGGGGTCGCCACCCATCCAAAAGGAACCCGCGGGTACGTGCAGAAAATCTTCTCCCAGGACTCCCTCTGGCAGCAAGTGGACATGGACCCGGGTCTGGTCGTTTCGCTCCACCATCACTGGGATCGTCGCGCTGCGGAAACCGTCCTTGCTGAGGGAAAGTTCATAGGTCCCCATATCAACCTCTACCTGCATTCGAGGGGTACGGCCGAGGTCAATGGGTTGCACAGGGCGCAAGACCCGGTCCTTCTCCACGAGGCGGCTGAAGACCGCGGTGGCGGCCGGGGGCGAGGTTTCCAGGTGCAACCAGCCATTGCCACGAAGGAAGGTCGCGTAGGTGCCATCGTCGTATTGCTCAACGAGGCTGAGGTAACTGTGCTGATCCTTTACGTCGCGACGAGCCTCGGCATCGCGGTACTTGTTCCAGTACAGAGCTGCGAGTCCCAGGCGTGCCTCACGGTTCTCGGGGTCGTGTCCCAGGGCCTGGCCGTAGCAGGTGATCGCCGCACCAAAGGTGTCGATGGCTTCAACCTCGGCGGAACTCAACTCCTCCGCTGCATCCCACATCTCTCGTTTCTTCTCCAAGGAGTCCCAGGGCTTCACCCGCGAACGCAGCTTCCTCACACGCCGCTGCATCGTTCGAACCGCCGCCTGCTGCTCCTCGTACCGCGAGGCGAGATCTACGCCCTGGTGCACACGGATTTCGGCCTCTTCACGGCGCTTTGTCCCCTCGAGATAGACCTCGATCTCCCGGTACAGTTCCAGTGCCGTCGGGGGACGCTCATCGGGGTCCTTGCTCAGGCAACGCACCGCGAGGTCATCCAGCTCGAGAGGAATGTTGCGGTGCGGAGCGCGCTTGCGGGGCGGCACGACCTGGTCAAAGGCCACCGAGCGAACCACCTTGCGAGGGTCCTTGCCGGAAAACGGGCGGCGTAAGGTCAGGATCTCGAACAGAATGACACCGAGCGAATACACGTCGGAGCGCACCCCGACCTGCTTGACGAGGCCTCGGGCCTGCTCAGGAGACATGTAGGCGGGAGTACCCTTCACGGTACCCACCTGCGTCACCACCGCGCCTTCATGGCCTGTGAAGCGCACCTGCGCAGCACGGTCCCTACCTTCGTCTTCCTCTTCGTCGTCTTCCTCTTCGTCGGACTCCGTCTCAGGCAGAAGCTTGGCAAGGCCCCAATCCATCACCTGGACCTCGCCATAGTCACCCAGCATGATGTTGGACGGCTTGAGGTCCCGGTGAATGACCCCGCGACTGTGTGCGAAGGCGACCGCCTGGCAGACGTCCTGGAGGATTCTCAACAGTCGAAACAGGGTGTAGGAACGACGGGCTTCGAGAGAGCCCTTCTTGAGGGACTTCAGGACGATCTCGAGATTGCGGCCCTCCACCAGCTTCATGGTGAAGAACACCTCATCGCCATCCATGAGCCCGAGATCGTGGACTGGGACGATGTTGGGGTGCTCGATCTGGCCGGTGATCTGCACCTCTTCGAGGAAGCGTGAGACCTCCTTGGAACTGGCCTCCCGTCCCTTGCGAAGTCGCTTCAGAGCGACGCGGCGGCCGAGGAAGCTGTCATAGGCAACGGCCACCTGCCCGTGTCCGCCCTTGCCCAACTCTTCGCCGAGCTTGTACCGCAGCCCGCCGCCACGCAGGCGGTCGATCATCTCAGCAAGCGTCCCGCCCCCAGGCACTTCCACGGCTTGCGCAGCCTCAGCACCCTGCCCGGGTCCCAGGTCTGTGGCATCCGTTGCCTCGGCGGGCTCCTCGACTGGCTCAGTGTCGGCCATGACGGGTCAGGATAACCGACCACCCAGCGTGAAGGGGCTCCAGTCGACAAACAGAGCCAGAACGACGAGAGCCCGGTGTTGCCACCGGGCTCTGTCTGTAGTTCAGGCAGTCTGAATCAGTACACGTTATTTGCAGACCGCATCTTGGACTTAATGCCGCGGTTGCATGAGTAACTTGATTCTGTACTGTCACCGTCAACGTCAGCGACTGCAGAGCCGTTGAAGTTGTCCGTCTGGGACGAGGTACCGGCAACCAGGGTGACCTGGTACTTGCCGCGGACCTTGCCGTCAGCAGCCCAACCGAGGTTGGCCCATACAGCCACGGGGCTGAAGGTAACCTGGGCACGGCCCGGGGTGGTGGCAGGCGACGGTCCGGCCGAAGTAAAGGTATCCCACTCAGCGTGGTACGCCTTCTCAGCAGTTCGGATGCCGTCTAGGTTAGTCGGGAGCTCCGCCCGCTTCGCACGCAACTGCATCGAGATGAAGTTGGGAATAGCGATTGCGGCCAGAATACCAATAATCGCTACAACGATCATCAGCTCGATCAGGGTAAAGCCCTTGCTGTTACGAAGCATCAAAGTCTCCTCGGTTCTTCAATAGTTAACACTGGGTAGTGCTTTCTCGTACTAGAAGTCTGCACTGCAGTGATCGTGCCAGGCAACTCGCCCCAGCAATTAATTTTTACGGATACGGCTAACTATATAATATTACTCAACTATGCAAATCCTCTCCTGGGTAGAAAGACAGCGCGCTCTGAAGCCCGTGGGGCCTTCAAGGGGCCTCGATTGCCAATACTCGTCACTCAAGCCCCGACAATGGACAAAAATTGTCACCCTGCGCGCCTGGAGACACCTCGGCGGGGTGGTATCGGCGGGTTCCTTCCAAAAGGGGGCCACCCTGGTGCCGCGGAATGAGCCGTATCTCCACCGCATGCCCTGTTTTGAGGGAAGGATGGTGGGCGGACTGGATGCGGGCTTGCTGGAGTGACAATTTTTGTCACTCGCGGCATTGGATAGCTTTCTTTGTGACAATTTTTGTCACTCGCGGCCCGTTTCCTCCAAGCCCATCTTCTGCAGACGGTAGCGAAGGGAGCGAAAACTGATACCCAACAGCCGGGCCGCCTCCTTCTTCACGCCACCCGATGCGCCCAGAGCGCTCTGCAGCAGTTGCCGCTCGTAGTTCTCGAGCAAATCCTCCATCTCGACACCTTCGGGGCCGACCGACAGGTGCAGATCGCTGGAAATCTCGACGGCCGACACTCCGGCCATCTCCTCGGGAAGATGCTCGGGCAGCACTTCGTCGCCAACGCACAGAGCCAGGCCGCGTTGAATCGCATTCTCGAATTCCCGGACATTGCCCGGCCACAGGTAGCTAGCAAACGTGCGCATCACCGCTTTCGACAGGACTGCATCTGGCTTGCCCAGTTTCTCGCGGTACATGCTCACGAAGTGGTCAGCAAGTAGCGGCAGGTCCTCGAGGTGCTCGCGCAGCGGCGGCATCTCGACACAGATCACCTTGAGACGGTAGTACAGGTCCTCGCGGAAGCGCCCTGCTTTGACCTCTTCTTCGAGGTTCTTGTTGGTAGCGGAAACGATGCGCACGTCAACGGGCTTCTCGTCGACACCGCCGACCGGCTTGACCTTGCGCTCCTGGATGGCCCGAAGCACCTTGACCTGGGTGGTAAGCGGCATCTCGCCGATCTCGTCGAGGAATAGCGTGCCCTTGTCCGCGCTGAGGAAGAGACCTTCGTGGTTGCTGACCGCTCCGGTGAAAGCACCCTTCTTGTAGCCGAACAGCTCCGACTCGATGAGGTGCTCGGGCATTGCTCCGCAATTGATGGACTGGAAGGGATGGTCTCTGCGCTCGCTCTCGTAGTGAATCGCACGCGCTACCAACTCCTTGCCGGTGCCGCTCTCGCCGGTGATGAGGACCGTGATCGGCGTGTCCTTCACCCGCTCCATCAGGTCATAGACTTTCAGCATCGGCTCGGCACGCCCGACCAGGCTCGCATAGCCAAAGCGATCCGAGAGCATCTCGCGCAGGGTCTGGTTCTCCGCTGCCAGGGCGCGCTTCTCGAAGGCCTTCACCAGGATCATCTTGAGCTCGTCGACGTTGAAGGGCTTGATCACGTAGTCGAAGGCGCCCTCCTTCATCGCCGCCACGGCATTCTCGGTGGTTGCATAGGCGGTGATCATGATGACCTCGGAGCTCGGCCAGTCAGCCTGCACACGCTTGAGGACACCCATGCCGTCGAGACCCGCCATGTTGAGGTCTGTCACCACCACGTCAGCGGCATCCTCGGACATCATCTCGATGGCTTCCTCGCCTCGCGAGGCCACTCGGGTCTGGTAGCCCGCTCGCTTGAGCATGATGGAGAGGAACTGGCGCAAGGACAGGTCGTCGTCAACTACCAGGACCTTGCCCCCCTTCATGACGCCACTCCAGCGATTTCGTCTGCCTCGTGAATCGGCAGCCAGACCGAGAAACGCGTGCCGGTTCCAGGTTGGCTGTCCACCGTAATGACGCCCTGGTGGGCCTGGACGATCCGAGCCACGATGGCGAGCCCGAGACCAGTGCCGCCGGAACGAGTCGTGTAGAAGGGGTCGAAGATCCGACCGAGGGCCTCATCAGAGATGCCCGGCCCGGTGTCCTCGACCACCACCTGCAGAGCCGACGGCCCACCGGAACCAGTACCGCCCGCCAGGCGGTTGGCCCGTGCCCCAACATCCGCCCAGGTACCCACGAACGCGTTGTCGGCGCCACCGCCGGCGAGCTTCGCCACGGCAACCTCGGAGGTGGCAACCCGCAAGGTGCCCACTCCGTTCATGGCCTGGCAGGCATTGTTGACCAGGTTCCAGAGCACCTGGCGGATCCGGTCCTCTTCGAAACGGACCACCGGGTCGAAGGGGACCTCGGCAAGAATGGTTACCCCTTCCGCGAGGCCGCCCTTGCTCTGCAACAAGGACAGTGTGTCCTCGATGATGCTGCCCAGACGACCGGGAACCAACTTCGCCTTCTCCTCGCGGGTAAGGGCCAGGAAGTCGGTGACAAGGTGACCGAGACGGTCCGCTTCTCGCTCTACAATGCTGAGCAACTGGTCTTCTTCGGGAAGAAGTTCGGCCTCGCTACGCAAGACCTGCACGGAGCCGGTGATCGAAGCGAGTGGGTTGCGGATCTCGTGGGCAATGCCGGCCGACAGGCGGCCGACCGCCGCGAGCCGCTCCTCGCGCTCCAGCTGCTCTTCCATGAGGAGGAGACGGGTGCGGTCTTCGAAGACGAGAATCCTACCGTCCACACTGCCATCCGGTGAACGCATCGCAGAGGCGCTGACCCGCAGGTAGATCCTCTTACGGTCCTTGCGGGTCATCCAACGCTCGAAACTATGTCCCGCCGTGGTTGAGCCCTGGCTCTCGGAAGTCTGCTCGAGGAGATGGTCGATGCCGCGCAGAAAATCGCTCGCGGGCCGGCCAATCACCTCGGACGCGAGGTGCCGGGTGATCACTTCTGCCGCCCGGTTGAACGAGGTGACCGTTCCGTCGTTGCTGACCGTAAGGAGGCCAGCATCAATATTCTGGACGATACGGCCGTGCATGTCCTGCAGACGGTGCAGGCTGCTGGCGGTCGCTGCAAGGGCGCGTCCCGTCTCGGCCTGTTTCTTCGCCAGGGAGCCCGAGAGGAAGGCAAGCAAGTAGAAGGAGACGATGTGGAATGCGACCGTGGAATACGCGCCAACAGCCTCGCCAAAAGCCAGGTCGAGGGGACTCGACACCAACTTGCCCGCCTCCCCCAGGTTGGGCACCACACCGGTCCAGGACAGCGTCAGGCAGCTGATGTAGGCCACGGTGTCGATGCTGGCCACCAACAAGCCGCCGGGCAGAAACAGCAGGTAGCCCGCACCCAGAATGTTGAACACGAACAGCCAGGTAAAGCCGGAATCCGAGCCGCCCGTGAACATCAACACGAGACCGATACACACAGCATCCACCACGAACTGGAGGTAGGTGAAGAACGCCAGGTCCGGCATGCGGTTCGCCACCGCCGCGTAAAGAATCGACAAAAGGTAGAAGGCGATGAACAGGTGATACAGGGAATTGAGGGGCTGATCCTGCGGCTGATCCATTCCACTGATGAAGATCAAGACGCCGAACAGGACCGTCACCATCAGGATGCGGATCAGCATCATCCACTGCAGGCGCCCGAACAGGGTCTCCCAGTCGGCAGGCAGTCCTACAGCGCTCAGTGGCTCAGCAATGTGGCGGGCAACGGACTGGCTGTCCATCGCGCCGGCGGCGGCAGCCGCAGGATGGGACTCGGCGCTCGTCACCGGCGGCGTCCGGACATCCTCGGACGCGCCGGCGCTGCTCCCAGAGCCGGCGGCGGGCAAATTGGTCAGCCCCCGACGGTCGACGACATGGTGAAGATCGGCAGGTAGAGCGCGACCACCAGGCCACCAACACCGACACCGAGGAAGACGATGATCACCGGCTCGATGAGCGAGGTGATCGCGTCGACCGCAACTTCCACCTCATCGTCATAGAAATCGGCGATCTTCACCAGCATGGTATCCAGGGCACCGGTCGCCTCACCGACATTGATCATCTGGCAGACCATACCGGGAAACACTCCCGACTCCGCCAGGGGCTCAGCGATCGTCCGCCCTTCGGAGATTGAGTCCCGCGTCTTGAGGATCGCCGTTTCAATGACGACGTTGCCCGCGGAACGCGAGCAGATGTTGAGTGCCTCGAGGATCGGCACACCGGAACTGATCATCGTACCGAGGGTGCGGCAGAAGCGTGCCACGGCGACCTTGCGAATCAATTCGCCGAACAGGGGCAGGCGCAGGAACACCTTGTCCATGAAGTTCTGGCCAAACTTGGTGTCGACAAACTTCTTGTAGCCGATGCCGCCCACCGTACACACCACCACTCCGTGGAAGAAGTACTGCGTCGTAGTGTGGGACATCGTGATCAGGATCTGAGTCGGCACGGGCAGAGCAGCGCCGACCTCGCCGAACATCTTCTCGAACACGGGGACGACCTTGGTCATGATCACGATCATGATCACCAACATGATGAGAACGATGGCGATGGGGTAGACCATCGCGCCCTTCACCTTGCGCTTGAGCTTGTTGTTCTTCTCGATGTAGACCGCGAGGCGGTTGAGAATCGTGTCGAGGATGCCGCCGACCTCACCTGCGCTGACCAGGTTGACGTAGAGGTCATCGAAGGTCTTCGGGAACTTCTTGAGGGCCTCACCAAAGGTGTTGCCGCCCTCGACCGTCTCCTTGATCTCGGTCAGCTGCTTCTTGAAAGTCGGGTTCTCTGCGTTGTTGGCCTGAATTTCGAGGCACTGCACCAGCGGCAGACCGGAATCGATCATGGTGGCGAACTGGCGGGTGAAGACAACGAGGTCCTTTTCGCCGACCGTAGGCTCCAGCCACGCAGGAGTCGGGATATTCAGATCTCCCGAGAGATCGAAGCCGCCCTTCTTCTTCACCGAAGTCGGTTTGATGTCCATACCGCGGAGCTTGGTCATCACCGCTGCTTGCGAATCCGCCTCGAGTACGCCCTTGCGCACCTCACCTGTCTTGGTCCGGCCCTCGTAGGCGAACTTCGGCATCTGTATGCCCTCCGTACACGCAGGTTATACGCCAGATCGTGGTTTGTCAGAAAGAGGAAGCGTTCCCTGCGGCCCGCCGAAGGGCCTGCAACAGGACGCGTGGTTGAGGTTGTGCAGCATCCTTGCTAGCCTCCCACGCTCCCGGCGGGTGCCGTCTTGGCAGCCGCGCGGGCCACTGCTTCGAGAAGGATCTGACACCGTGACCTCTAGCCCCAACTCAGGCAGGACGACTCTGCATCCCTGCATTCGCGCACTGGCAGCCGCGGCGGTACTGCTCGTCACCTGGCTCGCTCCCGGCCCCGGTTTCTCGGAAGGCACCTTGCTGGATGTCGTGCCGGGCGAAGAGTCCGGCACACTGCACGTGTGGACACGCAACGCTGGGGATGCTGTCCCGACAGTCACCGTAAAAGAGGCAGCCGTCGAGTTGGCGGTGGCCGAACGTAGCGACTCCTCCCGCTTCAAGCCATTGATTGTCGTGGTGGACAGTGCCCACATCGAGCCGGATCTGCTGCAGCGCATCCGCAAGGACGTCAAAGAGCTCGCCGAACAGGAAATGAAGTTGGGCTCCAAGATGGTGGTCGTCGCCGACACCGGTCAACCGCAGTCCGTCGCAGTGCTCGAGGATGTCTCGCATGTCGGTCAGAATGCCGAACTGTGGAAGAAGTTCGTCTCCGGCATCACCGTGCAGCAGAATCCAAACCCCGGACAGCCCTTCCCTTCGTTGGTAAGCATTTTTGTCCGCAAGAACCTGGTCCGAGAACAGGGCAGTTCGCTCAAGAAGGTCTGGGCCCTCGTGTTCTCAAGTCTCTGCGTCGAAGCTGGCGAGCAGCCCCTCAACCTCGAGAAATTCAAGGGCCCTGTTCGCTTGATTACCTGGGATACCGGACTCGACAAGAAGTGTCTGAAGGCCAAGAAGAAGTGGCTCGATGCCAGTCTTGCCGCCAACAAGAACCTCGAGAAGTTCACTCTGGGTGACGACAAAGCAATGAAGTCCGCCCTCGCCGGTGTTCCCTTCCGGGACGCCGAGATCCTCCTCGGGCCGCCCCAAGACAGTAAGGGCATGGACTACCGCGGGGGATCCTTCGCCATTGATGTGCGTCTACCCGGAGCGTCCGACGCCGAAGCTTGGAAGTCCATCTTCAAGGAAGACATCCTGCCCTCCGAGTGGAAGCGCTCCGCCAAGATCAAGGCCGCCAAGGGCCGCAAGATGAAGGTGGCGACGGGCTTCAGCGTGCTCTTCGTGCTGGTGCTCATCGGTGTCGTCATCAAGGGGCGCGCCAGCGCAGTCGACTTCGCGAAGTGGGAGGCTGTTGGTGAAGCCGAAGACCTCGCTGCACCGCCGGTCGACCCAGACGCCTGGAACGCCACCATCTTCCAGCTCACCGGAGCAATGCCAATCATCACCGAAGCCCAGGTCCACACGGCCCAACTGGGGCCGGGCGCAGTCGTTGATGAAGACGGCGACGCCACCAGGATCCAGAAGGGACCCGCAAGCGCGCCAGACGCCCCACCAGCCGACGCCCAGGCGACGACTGGCGGGCCCGCAGCAACACCAGCAGGGCCTACCCAGGTTGGACCAGCGGCTGCAGCGGTAGCCTCCACCCCGAGCAGCGCCGCTGTGGATGCCGGAGCGACAGGAGCCCAGGCTGCCCCCGTAGGCGCTCCCCTCGGCTCTACGGGCATGACCGTCTCCATCCCTGTAGTCGACGACGGCACAGGGTACGACGCCCAGACCCCCTTCGAGATCGGCGTCCTGCAGGGCGGCAAGCCGGTGGCTCGCAAGACCAAGATGTTCCGCAAGAGCTTCAGTATCGGCCGGGCCACGGACAATCGCGTCGTGATTCAAAAGGACGACACTGTGCACCGCTACCACATCGTCATCCGCCCCGCTGTGCAGGGCAAGGAGTGGTGGCTGGAGGTGTCCCCGACGGCATCAAATCGCACCCGCCTCAACGGCAAGGATCTGCGCCCCGGTGGTCGTTACCGGGTCCCCGGACGCTTCCGGCTGCAGTTGGGTGAAGCGACCGAAGTACGCGGTCGACTCTCGAAGAAGACTACCTAGACAGCCTCAGTCTTCGGTGGTCATGCGAACGACCTCGTCAATCGAGGTCATTCCCTCTTTGAGCTTGTTCAGAGCCGACATCCTCAGGCTCTGCATCCCCTCCCGAATCGCCTCGCGCTTCAGCTCGAGGGTCGAGGCGCCATTCAGGATGAACTCACGCAACTCGTCGGTCATGAACATGATCTCGTAGATGGCGATGCGGCCCTTGTAGCCGGAGCCATTGCACAGACGGCAACCGTTCCCCCGCTGCACGACGACTTCGTCGACTTCGTCGGGGTGGTAGCCGAGGTCAAGCAGGCTCTGGGTAGGCACCTCGACGGGCTCACGACACTCCGAGCAGTTCTTGCGAACCAGGCGCTGAGCTCCGATACAGACGACCGAAGCAGCAACGAGGAAGGGCTCAATGCCCATGTTGAGCAGGCGGCTCACCGATGATGGCGCATCGTTCGTGTGCAGCGTGGACAGCACCATGTGACCGGTCAGCGCAGCCTTGATGCCAATCTCGGCAGTCTCGAAATCGCGAATCTCACCCACCAGGATGATGTCTGGATCCTGGCGCAGGAAGGAGCGAAGCGACGAGCTGAAATTCAAGCCAATATCGTCGTGCATCTGCACCTGGTTGATACCGAACAGGTTGTACTCGACGGGATCTTCGGCAGTGCTGATGTTGACATCGGAGCGGTTCAACTCGGACAGGCTGGAGTAGAGGGTCGTAGTCTTTCCAGAACCGGTAGGGCCGGTAATGAGGATCATGCCGTAGGGCATGTGCACGGCCTTCTTGAACTGCTCGAGCACCTTCTCTTCGAAGCCCAACTTGGTCATGTCCAGTTGCAGGTTGGACTTGTCGAGCAGCCGTAGCACCACCTTCTCACCCCAGATGGTGGGCAACACCGAGACGCGGAAGTCCATCTCCTTGTTCTTGCCCATCTTGAGCTTGATGCGACCATCCTGAGGCAGGCGACGCTCAGCGATATCCAGCTGGCTCATGATCTTCAACCGCGAGGTGATCGCGTGCTTGAGCTTGACCGGCGGTTTCATCACCTCATAGAGCATCCCATCGATCCGGTAGCGAACCCGCAACTGCTTCTCGAAGGGCTCAACGTGAATGTCCGAGGCACCCTTGCGAATCGCGTCCAGCAGGATGAGGTTCACCAGCTTGATCACCGGCGCATCTCCGGCAGACTTCTCGAGATCGAGCTCGTTGATGTCCTCGTCAGCATCGACGACGTCGACTTCCTCGTCGTCGAAGTCGAGCATTACGTCATCAAAGGTCACATTGGAGGTGTAGTACTTCTCGACTGCACCCTCGATGGCCTGCTCCGAGGCCACCACAACCTCGACGTTGTATCCGGTCAGGAACTTAATATCGTCGATGGCGAAGATGTTGGATGGGTCCGCCATCGCGACAATGAGCGTCGCACCCGTGCGGTTGACCGGGATGATCTGGTGCTTCAGGACCACTTCTTTGGGGATCAGCTTGATGATCTCGAGTTCGATATCGAACTCGCCGAGATCAATAGACGGCACCCCATACTGCTTGCTGAGAAAGGCAGTGAGCTCATTCTCCTCAATGAAGCCCATCTTGGTGAGCTGGTAGCCCAGCCGCCCACCAGCACTACGCTGCTCTTCAATTGCCTGCTGCAATTGCAACGGAGTGATCAGTTGTTCGCGTAAGAGCAGTTCGCCCAGTCGTCCACTGCCAGCCATGACCCGCCTCACTTGCTGATCCTGCCCTGAAGGCAGAGAGCATGACCTTCACCCGACAGGCAAAGGGACTGCATTGCACCGCCGGATACCCTAGCAGGATTCGCGCTTCATGGGCATGCAGCGTAGGATCGCGCGGTGTCGAATTCAGACTCCGTCCCACACTCAACAGCCCCTCCTATCCCCCGCGGTCCCGGACAGGGAGCCCGGCCTCTCCTTGTTGCTGGCCCCTGTGCCATGGAGAGTCGCGAGCAACTCGTCAGCACGGCCCAGGCCCTCAAGAACAGCGCTGAAAAGGCTGGCTTCGATTTCATCTTCAAGGCGTCCTTCGACAAGGCGAACCGAAGCTCTGTGGACTCCTGGCGCGGACCCGGCATGGAAGAAGGCCTGAAATTACTGGCCGAGTTGCGGGCCGAGTTGGGACTGACCGTCCTCTGTGACATCCACGAACCAAACCAGGCCGCCATCGTCGCTGGCTGTGTCGACATACTCCAGGTCCCAGCCTTCCTGTGTCGACAGACCGACCTGCTGCTATCCGCTGCGGCGACCGGCCGACCTGTCAACCTGAAGAAAGGCCAGTTCCTGGCCCCCTGGCAGGTACGCGGCGCCGTCGACAAGCTCCACCGGGGGGGGGCGACCACGGTTCTGTTGACCGAGCGCGGCACCAGTTTCGGCCACGGCGACCTCGTGGTCGACTTCCGGGGTCTGCTGGAACTGCAGGCTACAGGCTGCCCGACGCTCTTTGATGCCTCCCATTCGGCCCAACAGCCCGGAGCCCACGGAGACCGCTCGGGAGGGCACCGTCACTGGAGCCCACTACTCGCCCGTGCGGCCGCAGCCGCAGGTTTCGACGGGCTCTATCTCGAGGTGCACCCCTGCCCGGAAGAGGCGCTCTCAGACCGGGATACGCAGTGGCCGCTGCACGATGTAGACACCCTGCTGGAGCACTTCAGGACTCCATGGTGGGCGTGTCGAGACCTGCCGCTTCCGTCTCTGGGCTCGTAGCGCTGCCCTGCGGTTGCGCCTCATCCGCCAGGCGAACGTGGCTGACCGCAACCAGGAACCACAGCCCCAGAAGACAGCCATGCAGGCCCAAAGCAGTGATCTTCTCGACCCCACACAGCAGGCTCAGGGTCGCAAGGGGCAACACCGGTAAGGCCACCAGGGTGGCGCAGTTGAACAGCGTGCCGAAGGCGGGCAGGTTGGGCCCTCCAGGCAACAACGTGCGGTATAGGAAGACGAACAGCCCCTGCAACAGCAACTGGTAGACCAGAAACACGCTCCCCAAGCCAAACAGCCCGAACAGGATCACCCGGCGTAGCAGCACTGCAAGCCAGTCCATCAAGTCGGGTCCGTCCAGGGACAGCGTTCCCTCGGCAAAAGTGACCTGCGACCAGGGCAGCATGGCGGGCGCCGGATTGCGACTCGAGAAGATCCACAGGCCGTCAGCCGCGACCAACACCCGGGGCCGCTTGTCGCCCGGCGCAGCGGACGGGAATACCGGCTCCACTGACACCGGATCGAGCAGGACGACAAACTCAGTAGCATCGAACAAGCGGCCAGCTGCGCCATCGACACGTACCTCGTCGCCATCGACCGTCACGCGAGGCATCAGGTAGAGCTCCGAGTCGGCGACCGTTGCCAGGCGGGCGCTCATCTCGGCGTACCGAACCCCAGCGAGAACCAGGGCACAGATCAGCAGCATGGCGACCAAGACCCCGAGGGGGCGCCAGGCTGTGCTCGATACGGCACGCCGGTAGATGGCAAGGCCCGTGAAGGGGCCCACGAGCACATCACGGAAGCTCAGCATGGTCACGCGACGGATTCTAGACTGATTCACGGCTGGCGTTCACGAGCTGCAATGCTGGCCCCGACTCATCGACGGCGACGCCGGCGCGTGCTATCTCCTCCAGCCATGAAGATCATCTCCTGGAACGTCAACGGTCTGCGCGCCGCCGGGCGCAAAGGCTTCGTCGAGTACCTTGCCAACTGCGGCGCTGACCTGGTGTTCATCCAGGAGACCAAGGCTCTTCGCGAGCAGCTGCCCGGTGAACTGGTCGACGTACCCGGCTGGGGCGTCGAGTTCCACTCGGGGACGCGCAAGGGATACTCGGGCGTCGCAGTGTACTGGCGCAAGGAGCCTGACGAGGTCATCTGCGGCCTCGGAATCGACCGGTTCGACGACGAGGGCCGCGCGATCATGGCTCGCTACGGCGACCTGTGCGTGTGGGGCAACTACTTCCCCAACGGTGGCAAGGGCCCCGAGCGGGTCGACTACAAGCTGGCCTTTTACGATGCGATGCTGGAACGCATGAACGAGCAGCGGCGGCAGGGACGACAGGTGGTCGTCTGCGGTGACTACAACACCGCGCACCACGAGATTGACCTGGCCCGCCCGAAGGAAAACGCGCGGACCTCAGGCTTCCTGCCCGAAGAGCGCGCCTGGGTGGATCGATACGTTGCGGACGGCTGGCTGGACACCTTCCGACACCTGCACCCCAACGAGGCGGACCGCTACTCGTGGTGGTCCTGGAGAGCCAACTCCCGGGCCAGGAACGTGGGCTGGAGGATCGACTACTTCTTCGTCGACCAGGCGATTGCGGACAGGGTGCTCGTCGCCGACATCTTCCCGGACCAGGAGGGCTCCGACCACGCACCGGTGACCCTGGAGTTGGCGGACTGAGCCAGCCCCCACCGAGTAGCCGGCAGCTCCGATCCTGCTAGTCTCCCCTTCGCAGGAGGAAGCACGTCATTTGGACCATGGAAGAGTTGGAAAAACTCACCGCTCTCCTCGAGAAGGGCCTGATCACCCGCGAGCAGTTCGAGTCCAGGCGAGACCAGTTGATGGCCGAAGAGCAGGCGGCCTCTGACCAGCCGATGACGAACGGTGAGGCGGAGGAGGATCCTGCGGTGGCGGGGGACGAGGCGTCTTCGAACCCGCCCAAAGAGTCGAGTGCCCCTGGAAAACCGGGCCTAAGCCGCTTCTTCAAGCCCAAAAGGGGCGCGGGGATCGCTCCCTTTCTGCTCTCGGTAGTGATGGTGATCTGGGCAATCGGCATCGTGGTGGGATCAGTGGTTGGCCCGGGCTTCCTACTGATTATCTTCTGCATGTACATCCTCAGCTTCCTGGCGTGCTGCGTATGCCCTTGCCTGGGCGAGCTCGGCGTGTTGGCGACGACGGGCCTCCTGGCCACGGCGGTGGCGTGGGAGGTGTTCATCTTCATCACCACCCTGAGCATCGCGACGGTAGTGTCCTTTGCGGCTCTGTGCGCGGCATTCGCAGACAGGGACCACCTGGCCAAGGCAGCCATCGTCCTGGTCATACACATTGTCCTGCTCTTGCTCATGGTCGCCCTGGACGCCTTCCCTCTGGCGATGGCAGCGTGGGCGGGCCTGCTCGGATAACAAGCCTTGCAAGGCGACCACCGCCAGAGACTGTTCCAGCTCGCGAGTACGGCCTTCGTCATCGTTGGCTTTGCGCCCCTTGTACTGGCCCTGGCCCTGTCGACGGACGGAGAACAAGTCACCCTGTTGGGCGAGCCGATTACCGTCGAGTGCGCGTTCAAGACCCGAACCAGCGTGCCCTGTGGGAGTTGTGGACTGACACGCGCCTGGATCCGTGCAGCCCACGGCGACCTGGACGGCGCCCGCAACCTGCACCCACAGGGACCCGAGATCCTCGCCGCATACCTATGGACGATAAGCGCCCTTGCCGGGCTCGTGTGGGCTCAGCGGAAGCGCTCGAGCCGAGCCCGGTGGCTCGCGGGCCTGGCCCTGCTCGTTGGCATCGTTCTGCTGGGCCTCGCATTCCGACCCACGGTGATCAACAACATGCTGCTCCGGCAGCAATTCCCCCTGCATTCGTCGAGCGCAGGGCACAGGACCCCGCTGCGAGCTGCACCGAGTTCGGATGCCGTCCTGTTGACCGGGTCAGCAGCTGGCTTGCTGGAGGCGGCCTACACCTGCCCGCCAGGACCGGGATCGAGGCAGCCCTCCACAGACGAGCCGCAACAGCTCAATCACACGTAGCTGTTGTTGATGATCTCGCCCAGGCCGCCGGCGCCGGGCACGATGTACTGGATCTCGTTAATCCCCGCCTCACCGGAGCAGGAACCCGGCTTGGAAGCGAGCGCTTCCGGTGTACTCAGACCCCGGTCGACCCGCAACGCGTAGATGTGCACGTCGGGATGGTCCGTCGTTACTCGAGCGATGAATTCCGGCGTAATGATCAGGTGCAGACAGACAATGTCTGTGGGAGTGCCGGACAAGCCCTTGACCAGGGTGATGGCATCCGAGATAGAGGAGCCCGTGGCACCCATAGGATCGGGCAGCAGGACGATGGCCTTGTCGACATCACCACCGAACTTGCTGCCGCCCAGGTCGATGCCCACAACGCGTCCATCCTCGTCGGTGCGCCGCTGCATGTAGACGTGGTCAACCCGCACTCCCGGGCTGTAGCAGAGGTCGTTGAGTAGAGCGAAGCCCTGGTAGGCAGGCAGGGTGCCGGCGCGAGCCACTCCCACCAGGATCGCGCGTGCCGCCGGATCGATAATCTCACCACGGTAGGCCGCCCCCTCGACACTCTCGGCCATGCGAGTCATGACTTCGGCGTCCTTGCGCGGGAAGAGCTGGTTGACGACGGCGCTGTACAGTACGCCGTAGCAGCGATCCAGCAGCCGGTTGATGTCCGGCTGCCGGGTGTCGGGATGTCCAATGCGCGACAGCAGCGACAAGGCCAGCACATCGGCGAGGACATGCACCCTGCTGCCATAGTCGTGGTCGATCTCGGAGAGGACGTGGGGAACGTTCGTGTAGGCACTATCACGCATGACAGGTGCTCCAGGGGCGTCGAAGTGAGCGGAAACGAAGGTCAGTCGAGGGCGAATCGAGCGCCGAAGTAAAACTGCGGGCCCGCATAGAAGCCATTCTCGTACCGGAACAGCGCGCAGACCTCAGCAAACAGTGAGACCCTACGGTGGACATCGAATCGGACGCCGGGGCCGACATCCGCGAAAAGGTACAGCCGCATGTCCGTAAACAACGGCGTGATGCCCACATCGGTGACGACGTACAAGCCGAAGCGCTTGTTCACATCGGGCAGAAGCTCTACCTGTACGCCTGCTGACAGCACGGCGACATGCCTCGTGCCACCAGCCAGATCGATGACTGCGTTGTAGGCAAAACGCACGCGACCGAGCAGCCGCGACCCGGGCGGGCCGAGCAACAGGCCGATACCGCCGCCCTCATTGAACCAGCGACCTTCGCCCCCTTTCTCATTGAGGGGCTCGCCGAAGTGGAAGCCGGTGCCGTTGTAGACGGAGATGCCACTCGCGGGACGCACGGCAGCTGCGACTTCCTCAGCGGCGGGCTCGGCAGCAGCGGGTTCCTCGGCAGCGGGTTCCTCGGCGGCGGGTTCCTCGGCGGCGGGTTCCTCGGCAGCGGGTTCCTCGGCGGCGGGTTCCTCGGCGGCGGGCTCAGAGTCTTGCCCTGCCTCATCTTCCTCGGGCTCCTGCGGCGGTAGTTCGCCGGCCTCTTCCTCTTCCTCTTCCTCTTCCTCGGCCATCGCGGCGACCTGCGGAGTCCTGCCCTGGTAGGCCTGCTCGCTGCTTCCCTTTGTAGTCAGGGGCTGCAAGTCATCCTTGACGGGGACGTTCGCATCAACCGAACCGACCGCACACAGGTTTGCAGTCAGCAGAATGAGTGCAGACAACAGCACCGATGGCCGGAACCACGAGGCGCTGACTGAGGGGTAGCGTGCAGACGGCATGGCGGGCATCTTACACGGGTTGTCGCAGCGGGAAGCGCTCCAGCAATTCCTCGCGGGTCGGCGGCTCCAGCCCATGCCACGGCTTGCCCATCCACAGGTAGATACCCGTCTTGGGATCAGTAGACAGGTCGGCTTCAATGGGAAAGGCCTCGTTGAACACAGCGATCCGTTCGGACAGCTCGCCGAGACCTGAAAAATCATGCTCGAGGTGTCGCAACCAGGCACGGTTGAAGGCTTCGCAGCGGTCGACCTGGGCGTCCCTACGATCTCGGAACAGCTTTCGTGCGTGTTGCAGTTCACCTATGCGATCACGGCCTTCATCGTCCAGAAGAGCCTGGCGAACCTCGCAGCCTGCCTCGTCGATGCTGCCAGCAGCCGCGGCACGCCACAACGCGTCGTAGCGCTCTTGCAGGGCGTTGAAGTAGTGCTCCTGTTCCTCCTCCATGCTGCGCATGCGCAGCACGTAGGCCGGGGGACCACCATAGGCACGCAGACGATCCCCCGTGGAGATGGTGAAGTTGAAGGAGTACTCATCCAGGCTCAGAGCGCGCGGCTTGGCAGTGCCGCGAACGTCGCCGGACTTCTTCCCGATGTGACCTCGTTTTGGCATGCACTCCCCACTCAACCGGTCCACCAGAGTGCCTCGGCAGGGGGGCCCCTGCAAGCACGAAAAAGGGGCGACCTGAAACCAGGCCGCCCCTTTCATGCCCCGATGGGGCGGACTCTTAGAGGTTAGAATCGACGGTGTCGATCTCGCCGTCAGCCGTCTCGAACAAGGCCTTGATCTTGCCACCGAACTGGACGGCAATGGCGATGCAGACGACGGCGATGGCCACCAGGATAATGACGTACTCAGTCATTCCCTGACCCTTTTCATCGGCGTGCAGCCGAGAAAGAGCGTCCCGTGCGGAATCTTGAATCATGCTCAGATTGTTAGCGATCATTGTTCCTTTTTCTCCAAAAATTAGGTGGTTACGTACTGTTTTCGGGTTGAAGTTCTCTGCTATGGGATGAGGCCTCGGCGCTGTCGTATCCAATCTCTGGACCTTTAGTCTGGTACCCAGTTGTTGCCAAGTTATGGAGCCGTCTGTGTTCTTTTCGTGCTTCAGGTATGAAGTTCCGGTGTTTTCGCAACAACTCCGCAACATCTGAGCGTGGTGGCCTTCCGGCCCGACCTGCGGCATTTGCGCCAAACCGCCGTGCCAGCGGGCACAACTGCAGGCTGTTAGGATGTCGCCATGTCTGCCGTAGTTCTCATTGTCGAAGACGACCAGCGCATCGCGTCGGTGGTGCAATTCCACCTCGAACGCGAATCCATGGAAATTCACCACGCAGCGGACGGTGACAAAGGCGTCGAGCTCTACAACGAGCTGCAGCCGGACCTCGTCATCCTCGATGTCATGTTGCCTGGCCGATCTGGATTCGATGTCTGCCAGGCGATCCGCGCAGACGGCGGCAAGCAACCCGCAATCCTGATGCTCACCGCTCGGGTCGAAGAAGTGGACGCGGTAATGGGCCTGACAGTCGGCGCCGATGACTACGTCCGCAAACCTTTCGGGGTCAAGGAACTGGTCGCGCGAGTGCGCTCTCTACTGCAACGGCGGCAGGCATGGACCTCAGCCGAGTTGGAGAGCACCGAGTCCGGCTCCGTAGCGGTGGAGGCTCCCGACGGCGACAGCGCCGACGACGACGAGTTGGCGACTCCAGCGGCGATCGTTCGCCCACCGCTGAAAATCGACCCGGGCCGCCGAGAGGTGCTGGTCCACGAAGAACTCATCGAGTTGACCCCCACCGAGTTCGATCTGATCTACTTCATGGCACGCCGGCCGGGGCGCGTTTTCAATCGCGAAGAGTTGCTCGACCACGTGTGGGGCTACGACCACGCTGGCTACGCTCGCACTATCGACTCTCACATCGCTCGCGTGCGGCGCAAGGTCGCCGAAGCCGGCGGCCCCCGAGACATCATCCAAACGGTGTTCCGGGTCGGCTACCGCTACCGCGACGACCCGGATGCCTGACAAGAAGCCGCCAGGTATCACCGAGAAGAGTCGGAAGCCAAGGGAGAACGACGGGAACAGGCCGGCGAGAGGACTGAACGCCCCGATCAGCCGCGGCGACCGCACCACGATCCGCTTTCGCAAGGCAATGCACGCCTGGGACGAGAGCTCCGGGAGTGACACCGACGCCACCGAGAGTATTCGCGATCGTTACGCGCTGCGCGTCGCCGACCCACCGCCAACCCGCCGCTCGATGTTCAAGCGGCTCATGATCACCATGCTCGCGGTCCTCGCGACCTACGGCGCTCTGACACAGTTGATGGCCTACCGCCTCGGCGCCGACGTACTTTCCGAGGCCTTCCAGGAGCAGGCCGAAGCAGGCCTCGCCGCCCTCGAAGACTCCCTTGCCGGTTACTTCGCGAACGGCGCGAAAGCCGAAGTGCTCCAGGGCTACCTCGACAGCCGCTATGGCCCCCTCGGCCAACTGACGATCGCCGTATACGACATCGACGGAAATCTCCTCGCCAACACGGTCGGGGTGCCGGGGAAACCGGGCGAACTGCTCCCCGAGAAGACCCGGTCGAGGGTGCAGACAGGCAAGCGCCACCGCAAGGCCGCGGGGCTGGGCTTTATCTCCGTGGGGCCAATTCCGGGTCCGGTCCAGCAGAACGGCGAATCCGCTGGCTTGGCCGGCTTCGTACTGGTTGCTGCCAAGCCATCGACCACGGGCACTGTGCAACTCATTGGCAAGGCGTCGTGGACCTGGGCGCTGCCCGTGTTCCTGCTCTCGGTCCTGACGGCCTACCTGGGTACCCGCTCAATCACCCAGCGACTGCGCCAGGCAGAGCAGGTGGTAGGCCGGGTCGCTGCGGGGGACATGCAGGCCCGGATCCCCCTCGAAGAGATGGACGAGCTCGGCAGGGTCGCCTTGACCTTCAACCGCACAATGGACCTGCTGGGGCGCACCCTCAAGGATCTCGAACAGACCGACAGCGCGCGACGGCGGATGGTGGCCGACTTTGCCCACGACTTCAACACGCCGCTAACCAACGTGCTTGCCTACCTCGAGAGCCTGATGATCGGCGACGAAGACGGCAGCATGGACGCCCGCACCCGACGCACGTTCCTCGAAGTCGCCCACGACGAGGCGGGCCGCCTGGCGCACCTTGCCAAGGACCTCGAAACGCTCACCAAGCTCGAGGCCGGGCAACTGGTGATGGAAAGCGAACTGGTCGACCTTTCGCTGGTGTCCGTCGAGTTGGCACGTCGCTTCATTCCGCGCGCCGAGAAGCAGGGCCTTGAAATCCTCACAGACATCGAGCCTGGTGGCGAAGTGATCGGTGACCGCATGCGCCTCGAGCAGGTCGGCATGAACCTCCTCGAGAACTCGCTGCGGTACACCAAGGAGGGCTCCATTACGATCCGCGTCCGGGCCGACGACGAGTCCGTGACCCTGACCATCTCGGATACCGGCATCGGCATCCCGCCGAGTGACCTGGACAAGGTCTCCGAGCGCTTTTACCGAGTCGATGGCTCGCGCAACCGTGCCACCGGAGGCAGCGGTCTGGGACTCGCCATCGTCGGGCGCATCGTGCAGAGGCACGGGGGGCGGATCACCGTCGAGAGCGAATTGCACGTCGGCACCGACGTGAGTGTCTGGCTGCCGCGCGAAGGGATGCTCTCCCCTACCGTCGTATAGACCCGTACGCTGCGGAGTTCGGGCCCACGCAGGCAAGCAGGCAGGAGTGGCGAGGGGAGGTTCCTCCCCCCGCCACAAGAGCCCGGACCTGGGAAGTCCGTAAGCCGAGTTCTGTCCCGGGGGATGTTGCCATCCGCCCATGGGCAGTCATTCATCTAGGCCCACCGTCACCAGTGGACTCGAGCGGCCTACCCGGACGCGCAAGAGGCGGGCAACCCCATATCGCGCCCCTACATGGCCTTGCTCCCAGCGGGGTTTACCTGGCCGATCCGGTCACCCGGACCGCCGGTGCGCTCTTACCGCACCCTTTCACCTTCACCAGCGGATGTTGCCATCCGCTGCAGTCCCGCCACCGACACGTACGATCGGGCGCAGAGTGCGAGTCATGACACAAGGTCACGGCCCGGCTGCCTACTTTCTGTGGCACTTTCCTTCGACTTACGCCGACCGGGAGTTACCCGGCGCTGTGCCCTGTGGAGCTCGGACTTTCCTCCCGCCGCCCCCCGAAGAAGACGACCGGCGACTACCTGGACTTCCATCCCAGACGCACAGACCGTGCTGTGAGCGGCGCCGAATTGCAAGCAGATATGCAAAGCTTCGGACCGTGCCCGACGAGTTCCAGGATATCCTTCGCTCCCTCCGAAAGGCTGCTGCACCGGCAGTCTGGCCTATCGGCGAGCGGACTGCGCAGGCCGGCCGGGTGGCGCTCATCTCCAGCGACGATGCGAGCGACGAGTACCTGTTCGCTGTCACAACGGCGTCCGAGGTGTGCAACGAGGTCTACCTGTGGCCGGGCGACTGCGAGTGGGAGTGTGACTGCAATGCAACCAGCGCCGCCTGCGTTCACGCCGTTGCTGCGGTGTCTGCCCTGCGTGCCGGCGTCGAGACTCTCCCCGAAGCTGCAGCAGCACCGCACCTGGTCCTGCAACTCAGGCGCAAGGGGCGCTGGCTGGATCTGCACCTGGCCCTGCGCAGGGGCGATGAACTCGAGCCCTGTCCCGCAAGACCGTCTCAGAGCCTGGTAGACAGCGACGAGCTGCACCGACTCCTGCGACTGATGGGCGACGGCTCCGGCAAGCGGATCCCGAGCCGCCACTACCGCAGCCTCCTGGACGCTTTGCTACAGGCCGTCGAGGTAACCCTGGATGACCAGCCCATTACCGTCTCGAAGGTGCCCCTGAATCGTGTCGCCGTGATTGACCGCGTCGGTAGCGGCTACCGGGTCGCCCTGGAAAACCCCGAGGAAGTCAGCGAAGAGTTCGAGGGCAATCCACCGCTGGTGTTCGCCGACAGCGTCCTACGTCCGCGAGGCGACGGCAGACTCACTGAGCTCCAACTCCACCAACTTCGTGAACCGTTGCTGTTCCATCCTCACGAACTCCCGCGCCTCACTGCCGAGTGGATCCCCGCCCTGGAGCGGGCAGTGGGCGTCATCCGCAGAGACGGCATCGTCGAGTCCCAGGATGGCGGCCTGCGAGCCGTCTTGGAGCTGCAACCACGAGCCGGACTGCTCGAAGCCACCGCTCGCATCGTCTACGGCGACCCACCAGTCGCAGAGTTGCGTGACGGCAACCTGGCGCCTCTCGGAGGTGTCCGCGTGCTGCCACCCCGTGACCGCAAAGGAGAACTGCGATTGCTGGGCCAGGTTCGCGACCAGCTCGCCATGCACCCCGGACAGCGCCTTCGACTCGAAGAGGCCGATGCGGCACGCTTCGTACGGGACCGCCTGTCGAGGTTCTCTGGCAGCACCATCGGCTCTGAACATGCAAAGAGGTTCCACGTCAGCGACCAGCCCCTGCAACCGAAGGTGTCATGGCAGGACGACTGCCTGGCGGTCTCGTTCCAGGGCGAGGCCGGTGAGGTGGACCCACAAAGCGTGCTGGACGCATGGCAACGCGGCGAGACCCTGGTGTCCCTGGGCAGCGCCGGCTTCGCGCCCCTGCCCGAAGCCTGGATCGAGGAACACGGGCACTACCTGGAAATGCTGGTCCAGGCCGATGACTCGGCACGGGGCCCCCGCCACCTGGCTCCGGTCGCCGCCGAACTGCTGGGCGCAGTCTCCGAGCAGCTCCCCCCTGGGCTGCAGCACCTGGCCGACACGCTGCGCAACGAGGGAGCGATCCCGCAACTCGATCCTCCCGAGGGCCTGACCGCCGAGCTCCGGCCTTACCAGTTGCGCGGCTGGTCGTGGTTGCACTTCCTCGCTCAGCAGCAAATGGGCGCGGTGCTCGCCGACGACATGGGCCTGGGCAAAACCGTCCAGACCCTGGCGCTGCTGGAAGCTAGTCGTGGGCAGGGCCCGGCACTCGTCGTGGCGCCGACCTCGGTACTGCGCAACTGGCAGCAAGAGGCCGAACGGTTCACCCCGCAGCTACGCCTCGGTCTGTTGCACGGCAGCAAGCGAAGCTCTCAACTGCAGCGGCTGGCTAGCGGCGAGTTGGACCTGCTGATCACCTCCTACGCCATCTTGCGGCGAGACATCGAAAGTCTTCGGGAAGTCGAGTTCCGCACAGTGGTGCTGGACGAAGCGCAGGCGATCAAGAACCCTGACAGCCAGACTGCCGGAGCCGCGCGAAGCCTCCAGGCGCAACACCGCATTGCCCTCACCGGCACCCCACTGGAGAACCGACTCGGCGAGTTGTGGTCCTTGATGGAGTTCCTGAACCCGGGCTTCTTTGGCTCTCTGAAACGCTTCGAGCAGCGGCTCGCGGGACCGGCTGCGAGTGGCAACCAGGTAGCAGTCACAGCGATTCGCAAGCGCATTCAACCATTCATGCTGCGGCGCCTCAAAGAGGACGTCGCCCCGGACCTGCCGCCACGCACCGAGACGGTGGTTTACTGTCCGATGAGCGACGAACAACAGCAGCGCTACGAAGCCATCCGCAAGGCGGCTGTCGAGGGATTGGCGCAACCCGCCGAGCCAACGACAGCGGCCGGCCGAATGAAGAATCGGCGCATGCAGGTCCTGGCAGCGCTGACCCGGCTTCGCCAGGCCTCCTGTCATCCGGCATTGCTCCCCGAAGGCTCGCCGGCGGCGGACTCGGGCAAGTTGGACCGACTCCTGCAGTTGTTGGCCCGGCTGGTCGAAGCCGGGCACAGGGCCCTGGTGTTTAGCCAGTGGACATCCCTGCTGGACCTGGTCGAGGCCCGTCTCGAAGAGGCTGCACTGCAGTGGTTGCGACTGGATGGCTCGACCCGCAAGCGTGCCGAGGTGGTAGAGCGCTTCCAGCGTGCCGACGGGCCGCCCATCTTCCTGATCTCCCTCAAGGCTGGCGGCACTGGCCTCAACCTCACAGCCGCCGACCATGTCTTCCACCTCGACCCCTGGTGGAATCCGGCCGTAGAGCGGCAAGCTACCGACCGGGCGCATCGCATCGGCCAGACACAGCCGGTGTTCTCCTGGAAGCTCGTCTCGGAGGGCACCGTCGAAGAGCGCATCCTCGGCCTGCAGCAGCGCAAGCAACAACTAGCCGATGCGGTGCTGGGCGGCAGCGGCGCTGAGACCATTGCCCTCGAAGACCTCGAGGAATTGCTGAAGCCGGCGGCGGGGGCCTGACGACTGGACCCCAGTGGATCGCCTGCTACCCTGCCGCGGATGCCCCTGTACCCCTACCTCTGTGAAGACTGCGGTGCCACTCTGGACATCCTCCACCCCGTAGGTCGTGCGCCGACACACTGCGGACTCGACTGCCAACTCAAGAACGAGGGTTCGTTCGGTCGCGGACGGGTAAGTCAGCAACTGTCCACGGCGAACCTGGGCCTGTCCGCCCGCAAGGGCAGCGGTCCACGCAGCGAAGAAGACACTGCGCTGTCCCCGGAGGTGCTCCGCGAAGCCATGCGCCGCGAGGCCCTGAGCCGGATGGGAGGCGAAGTGACCGAGGCCGAGTTGGACAAGCTACGCGACTCGGGCATGACGGTGTACCGCAAGCGAGGCACACAGCTCTGGGAGAAAGACGGCGGCAGCGACGAGGCGCCCCGCGAGATCCATGGCCCGGACAAGGACAAATCCTGATGCGGCAGCGCTTGCTACGTCGCTGGTGGGCCGGACTGTGCCTCGGGGCAATGCTCCTGGGTTGCGGAGGCAGCAGTTCCGGCGCGAACGGTGAGTGTGAGGACGGTGACAGCCAGTGTCACAACCTCACCGAGATCCAGTACTGCTTCAATGGCCGTTGGGTGACGCCCGAGACCTGTCCCCCCGAAGAGGTGAATGGGTTCACGATCACGACGATTTGTGATGAAGGCCTGTGTCGCCCCTGAGCTTGCCAGCCCGAGGCGGTTCAGTTCGCCTCAGTTGGGCTCCTGCCAACGCTTCGGCTCGTCATCTTCTTCGACCGCTTCCTCGCCAGAAGTCTCGGCGGCCTTACGCTGCTCTGCCAGGCGTTTCTTCTCGGCTTCCTTGTCGATGTCGCCAGCGGCATTCTTCTCGCTGGACGCCGGCTTGAGAAGGGCTTCGGCCGGACGCTCCTCGCGGTTGACGAGCAACGTGCCGAGTAACCAACGGATCAGGAGCGACTCGATCCCCGGCTCACGGGTGAGCATCTTCGCGCCATGGCCCACACCGTAGTAAATCTCGACGTGCACCATGCGGGGATCGGCAGCCTCCTCAGCAAGCACCTGAGCCGACTTGCGCGAGTAGCCGTCTTCGATGGACAGAACCAGCAGAAGAGGGCCCTTCCAGTCCTTGCCCAGTCCGAGGATGTTCAGGCCGTCATACCCCAGACCGGGCGACAGGAGCGCGACGCTCGCCACCGCCTCACGCTTCACCGCGTGCTGCAGGGCGAGAGAGCCGCCCAGGTCAGCGCCGGCAAGGTGGAACTGCTCCACGGACACGCCGGTCCGCTCCTTCAGGAAGTCCACGGCAGCCGCGAGATCAAGACGAAGATCGGCCCAGTCCGCCTCCATGAAGATCTCCCGGTCCAACTCCTCGTCACCGCGCATGAGTGACTGGCCATGGCCCCGCAGGTCGAAGGTCAGGCCGTGGAAGCCCTTGCGTGCCAGGCGATCCGCCATGTAGAGCCAATCGCGCGAGGAGCGGAACGGCTCATGGAGAAACACGATGGCCCCCTGGACCTTGACACGCTTAGCGGGACTGAACACCCGCCCATGCAGCAACACACCGTCGGAGGTTTCGAAGGTGACCGCCTCACCAGCCTCCTCGGAAACTTCCTGGTTGGCCTTTGCAGCGTGCGCCGGGGGCAGGACCAGGACCGCCGTGCCAACAAGCGCCGCGAGGGCAATGAGAAAACGATTCAGCATCAAGCGTCCGGTATTCTGGCAGACAGCCTCACCACTAGCGAAGGACAGACCATCCTCCCCTAGTGGCAGGCACGAAGGATGGAGCCTAGCAGATCGCCAGCTAGCCTTGTAGCGTCAGGCTTAGCCACTGTCCGACCTCAACCAGTGGGACCGAAGGGCAACTCGCAGTGGGTCGCTCGAACCCGCCAAGGACTCTTGCCACTCCCCCCGTTGGGAGCTAGCCTCGCGCCGCGACCAGTGCCTCGGAGAACTCCATGTCCCGCATCGTAGACGTCCGCGCCCGAGAGATCCTCGACTCCAGGGGCAATCCCACCGTCGAGGTGGATGTCATGCTGGCATCCGGCGTGATGGGCCGTGCGGCTGTACCGAGCGGCGCTTCGACTGGCGAACACGAGGCCTGTGAGCTGCGCGACGGCGACAAGCAGCGCTACCTGGGCAAGGGAGTGCGCAAGGCCGTGGCCAACGTGCGCGGCGAGATCCGCGACCTGGTCATCGGCCGCGATGCTCTCGACCAGGTCGGCCTGGACAGGGCCCTCATCGAACTCGACGGCAGCACCAACAAGCAGCGGCTCGGCGCCAATGCACTGCTCGGCGTGTCGCTGGCGGCAGCACGGGCCGCCGCCAACCTCCTGGATCTGCCCCTGTACCGATACCTCGGTGGGGTCACCGCCCGCCGCCTGCCAGTCCCGATGATGAACATCATCAATGGCGGCGCTCATGCCGACAACAATGTCGACATCCAGGAGTTCATGGTGGTCCCGGTGGGCGCCGACAGCTTCTCCGAGGCGATCCGCATCGGCGCTGAGGTGTTCCACTCACTGAAGGCTGTTCTCAAAGGCCGCGGATTGGCGACCTCAGTGGGTGACGAAGGTGGCTTCGCGCCAATGCTCGAGTCCAACGAGGCTGCGCTGGACGTCATCATGGAAGCAATCGCCAGTGCCGGATACGTGGCCGGCGGCGATGTACTCCTGGCCCTCGATGTTGCAGCCGCGTCGTTTTACAGCGGCAAGAAGTATCACCTCGAGGGCGAGGGCCGCATGGGGCTGAGCGCCGACGAGCTCATTGCCTGGTACGAGACGCTGGTCGACAAGTACCCGATCATCTCCATCGAGGACGGCCTCGATGAGAACGACTGGCAGGGATGGCGGCGGCTGAACCGCAAGCTGGGCTCTCGCGTTCAGTTGGTAGGCGACGACCTGTTCGTCACCAACGCCGAACGGCTGGCGCGAGGGATCAAGTCTGGCGCCGCCAACTCCATTCTCATCAAGGTCAACCAGATCGGCACACTCACCGAGACCCTGGACACAATCGCAATGGCCCAGGATGCCGGCTACACCTGCGTAGTCAGCCACCGCTCCGGCGAGACGGAAGACACCACCATCGCCGATCTTGCGGTCGCGGTGACCGCCGGCCAGATCAAGACTGGCTCGCTCTCGCGCACCGACCGTATCTGCAAGTACAACCAGTTGCTCCGCATCGAGGAAGACCTCGGCGTAGCGGCAGTCTGGCCGGGTCGCGCGGTGTTCCGCTCCATCGGCGACGAAGCCACAGCACCCCGTGGCGAAGATGAGAAGAAGCCTGCCAAGCCGACCCGCCCCCGTGCTGCCCGCCGGGCGCGAAACACGGGCGCCAAGAAGAGCAGCCGCGCACGCAAGTAGCGGGCCCAAGTGCTCCTCTTCCCGGCTCTAGTCGGGCTCGCGATCCAGCCACACACTGCCTGAACCATGCGCCCCGGGCCTCGAGCGGGCCAGACCGCGGTCCATGCAGCCTCTTGCGTGCTCCAGGGCCGACCGCAGGTCCTTTCCAAGAGCCAAGGCTGCACAGACGGAAGCCGAGAACAGGCAGCCTGTACCATGACTGTCCGGCGTATCGAGCCGGGGGGCCTCCAGGGTGAACGAGACGGGCCCTTCCCCCTGGGTCGCCGCGAGGCAGACGTGATCGACCGCCAGGTCCCCCTGCGCGTGACCACCGGTAACCACGACTCCAGCCCAGCCAGCCGCCACCAGCGCGCGTGCGGCGTCGGCAGCGGAGTGCGGCTCGACCCGGGGCTGGTCAAGGAGTACAGCCGCTTCGTCGAGGTTCGGCGTAATGAGGCAGGCCAGTGGCCGCAACCGGGTGCGCAGCAGTTCGATTCCCGTGCCGTCGAGCAGGGGGTAACCGCTGCTCGAAATCATGACGGGGTCCACCACCAGGGAGAGCGAGCCGCGCTGCTGTTCGACGGCGTCGGCGACCGCAGCGACCGCAGCCGCACTAGCCAGCATGCCGGTCTTGACCGCCACGACCCCACCCTCGTCGAGTACGGCGCGCAGCTGCTCACCGACCAGTTCGCCGTCCACCGGCTCGACCCGCTGCACGCCCCGACTGTTCTGCACGGTCAGCGCGGTCAACACCGCCGTTCCGTACAGCCCGTGCACAGCAAACACGCGCAAGTCGGCCTGGGCACCGGCCCCGCCTGAGGGATCGCTGCCGGCAATGGTCACCACCACCCTGTCTCGCCCGGTACTGTCCACTTGGCGCAGCGTAGCAGTCTGTTGATCCACAGCGGGGTCCCCGCGGGCCCGATTCCCAGGACCAGAACGCCAGCTATGCTGCGACCGTGTCGCGAAGCCACTTGCACTGCTACCTCCTCGTTGGCCTCAGCGTGTTGCTGGTCTGCGCGTGCACGCCGCCGGAACGGGCCCCCACCGACATCGACGACCTGATTCGATTCTCTTACCGACACTACGGCAGCGACGACCCCAACAGCGCGCCGTCATTGGCGGATGCAGCATTGGCACTGGAACGCTGGTACGACGGTCGTGAAGACCCCGAACAACCCGTCGAGGTCGAGATCGCCCGCCTGGGGGCCGAAGAGTTGGCGGTGCTCAACCCACCGCCCAGCTTCACCGACGGACCAGCGGCCGTGGGAGTGCTGTTCGCAAGAGAAGTGCACTGCACTGCCGACCAGGTAGCCAACATCTACCTCGACGACGACCAGATGGCACTGTTTCCAGACGACTACACCAGCTACCAGCGTTCGAACCGCGAAAACATGGATTGCTACCTCGCAGGGAGCTGCCCTGAGGCACAGTGGGTGGCATCGGTAGTCAAAGAGCAACAGGTCTTCCTGACCACGGTCAGCTACACGTTTTCCATGACCTCTGGGATGCGCAGCTTCAGCGCGCAGCCGCCCGACGCCGGCCCCGCGGATCCACTGGTTGAAGGTCGGCTCGTGCGGGTCTGGATGAATGAAGAAGCTCTCGTCGAGCCCGACTCGATCGGTCGTTTCCGCCAGAGCTACCAGTTTGAATTTCTGATCCCCCGTGCTGGCCGGCTGCTGCACTTCTACGCGATGTGGACCCACCTCGAATCCGAGACGCTCAACACAGAATCGTCGATCTTCCTGAACTCCTATCTCAGCGGCATCGACGATTACCTCGGGCTGCTGGAGGAGCACTGCAGCGAGATGTAGTGAAGGCTCCCCTCTCGCGCGCGAGAGCGTTACAATTGGGACCCTTCGGCCGGACCCAAACCACCGAAAACATCAGCGAGGACAGTAGAATCGCGAACAAGGACCCCATGGCTGCTGATGCTTCGGGAACCGCAGCAGGGGCATTGGGTCCTACGCTCGGCAAGGTCGGGCCATACAAAATCCTGGAGTTACTCGGCCAGGGAGGCATGGCCGCTGTCTACCGGGCGCGTGACGAGCGAGACGACAGCGAGTGCGCCGTCAAGATCCTGGCCCGCATGCGACCGACCTGGGTGCAGCGCTTCGCCCGCGAGTTCGAGTCCGCACGGCGGGTCGACCACCCAAACGTCGTACGGGTCCTGGAAGCCGGCGATGAAGAGGGTCTCGCCTACTTCTCGATGGAGAGCGTCGAGGGGGTCACTGCGTCGCGCTATGTACTGCGGCTCGAAAAGGGCGACCCGCTACCACCCTCGGCCACGGATCGCTCCAGCCGAGCTCCGGTCCCCATCGACCCGGACATCCTCCAGCGCACACTGCACGTGGCGGTGCAGTTGGCGGGCGCAGTGGGAGCAATCCACGGCGTCGGGCTGGTGCACCGTGACCTCAAGCCGGGCAACGTGCTGGTCACTTCGGGGGGCGTGGTCAAGCTGGTGGACTTCGGCGTCGCCAAGTGGCTGCAGGAGCAGAGCAGCTTCACCCAGGAAGGCCACGTAGTCGGCTCGTATTCCTACATGTCTCCTGAGCAGATCACCGGCGGCCAGGTGGACCACCGCGCCGATCAGTACGGCATGGGCATCCTGCTCTACGAACTACTAACGGGCTCGCCACCTTTTCGGGCACGTAGGCCCCAGGAATATCTATGGCTGCACTGCACTGAGCAGCCGCAACCGCTGTCGCGGCGGCTGGAAGGGATCCCGTCGGCACTCGACCGACTCCTGCTACGTATGCTCGCCAAGGAACCCGCCGATCGACCGCCGAGCATGGGCGCGGTGGAACAGTCACTACGCACGATCCAGCAGACCGTAGACCTGGTGATGACTGGCAAGCACCTGGAGCTACTGGTCGATGCCGAGGAGTCCGACCAGGGACAGGAAGAGGAGACGACTCGCCGCAACTCGGCCGCTGAGATGGCGCGACTGCATCGCAGCTTCAGGGCCGCTGCCGCCCTGAAGGACGACCCCGAGTCCGCTGCGACTCCACAGCCGATGCGAATCGACGAGGAGGAGGAGTCCACTACCCGGCCCGCCATCGAGAGGATTGACGACAGCACGACGCGACTGAAGGTGGAGATCAAGCCTCCCTCAGCCCTGTCCTCGCCACCGTCCGCGGCGAGCCTCGCAGCACTGGTGACACCACGCTACGTCGGCCGAAAAGACGAGCTCGACGAGTTGATGCGGCACCTGAAGACCACCCGTCGCAAGGGGATCCGGGCGATCCTGGTCGAGGGCGAGGCGGGCATCGGCAAGACGCGACTGCTACAGACCTTCCGGGGCCTGGCCTGGGTCAAGGGCGCCAGGGTCGCGATCGGCCGCTGCCACGGCAGTGGAGGGGCCTTCTGCGCACCGTTCCACGACATCATGCTGCGGCTGGCTGGCCCGGGCCTGTCGCGCAGCCACAACGACCGAATCCTGGCCGGCGACCGTGATCTGCTGCAGCGCTTCTTCCCGGCGCTGGCGGAGCGAGGCACAGCCCAGGCGGTTGCCCCCATCGCAAGTGGCAGCGAAGAGGCCAATCGGGGCGAGTTTTTCAAGGCGGTCTGTGGCGCGATTCGCCGCTCGTCCAGAGAAGCCCCCCTGGTCATCGGACTCGAAGACGTCCAGTGGGCCGACCCCGGCACGATCGAGCTTGTCCACACGATGCTGCTTCGACTCACCCCACCCAAGGCAGCGCAGGTACTCCTGGTGCTCACCTACCGGGGCGAGGACGTGATCGGCTCCGATTCGAGCCGGCCGCTGATGGTGCCAACCATCGACGAGCTCTCCAACGTCCACCCGCTGATCCTCAAGGCCCTGGAGAGCGACGACCTGGAAGAAGTGATCCGCTCGGTGACGGTAAACGTCCCGGTCGATGACCACACGGTGACCCAGTTGGCACGCGCGGCACGGGGCAATCCCCGCTTTGCGGTCGAGGTAGCGCGCACTCTGGTCGTCGCCGGAGGCGGCTCCGCCAGCGCCGATTGGCAACTCCCGACCAGCCTGCTGGACGCCTATCGACATCGTCTCGACAGCATCGACAAGATCAGCCGCGACGTCGCACGCTGCATCGCCCTGGTCGGCGGCATGCCGCCAGTCTCGATCATCAACACAGCGACGGGTCTCAGCAAAGAAGAGTTCGGCGGTGCCCTGGCCGAGTTGGAGCAACGCAAGGTAGTCGACATCGATCACCGCAGTGACCAGGACCGGGTTGAGTTGCACTCTGAGGCCCTGCGCACGGTCGTCCTCGACTCTCTCTCTGCCAGCCAGGCCAAGGCGCTGCATCGGCGCGCGGCGGCGGCGTGGCTGAAGGCAAGCGGGTCGCGTTCCGAATCCTCGGCCCAGGCAGCCCGACACCTCTATGCTGCCGGCGAGGACCGGGCCGCATTCCCGCACGCCCTCGAGGCGGCCTACCACGCCGGCGAAGCGCTCGACTACGCGACAGTGCGGCGCTGGATGGCACAAATCGGTGAGCCTGGGCAGGCCCTGGAACAAGTGTCCCCTGAGGCCGTCTACCGCTACCAGATGCTGCGTTTCCTGCTCTCATTCGGCGACGGAGACCTGGACCGTGCCCAGGAAGCCGTGACCATGGCTGCAGAGGCCGCCACTGACCGCAGGGCCCAGTTGTTGACCGGCATCGCCTGCGCCCGCATCCACATCCGCACAGGCAACTACCTGGCGGCGGTCAAGGTCTGCCGGCGAGGCCTGCGGGAGGCACGAGCCGGCAATCTCGATGAACTGGCCGTGACCTTCGCCACCTCGGGCGCGAAGGCTGCTCGGCGCTCGGGTGACAACAAGTCAGCACTGTCGTGGCTGGCCGAAGCGGACATCCTGGTGACCACCAATCCCGAACTCAAGTCGATGGCGGTTGCCGTAGCTTGGAGCCGATCCGCCGTCCTGCTCGAGTTGCACCGGGAGGACGAAGCCGAAACCGAAGTGCATCGCGCCATTCACATTGCGCAACGTACCGACCAGGAGCGCACCCTCGCAGGGCTGCGCATGAACCTGGGTCTGCTGTTCCTGCGACGGGGAGAAATCCTTGCGGCGAGCGAGGAACTGCGACAATCCAGGAAGGTCTCCGGAGACCTCGGCGAGTACGAAGTCGTGGCGCAGAATCAGGCCATGTTGGCCCGCATCAGCCTGATGCAGGGCAACACCGAAGAAGCGGTGCGCCTCGCTCGATCGGCCTGGACCACCTTCCGAAAGTTGCATGACCAGCAAGGCATCATCGTCTCGGCGGCAGCGCTGCTGTCCGTCGCCACGGTCACCCAGGATGAGCCTGATGCGGCGAGCGTCATCGCGGTCGCGGGCGACCAGCCTCTCACCTCGCAGACGGCAGGCCTGGTGTGGGCCGAGTACTGGGTCGAGCGGTGCCGGTGGGCCTCCTCCCGAGAAGAGCTCAAGGATGCGCGCCAGTACCTGCAACATGCCGTCGAAGCCCTCGGCTCAGACCCTCCTCCTTATCGAAAGCACGAGGTCGACATCCTGCACGGGGGTCGGCTGTATGCAGAGGAGAACTACGCCGAGGCCCTGGCCTTGTCTGAGAAGATCGTCAGCGAGGCGCGCGAAGTGAAACACTGGCCGATGATGTGGCATGCCGAAGCGCTGCGCGCAGCCTGCCGGGCGGCGCTGGGAGAGGAAGTCTCACCGCCCGAGCCTCCCCAGGAGCTGGTCGACAACAATCTCCACCTGGCCTTCAACTGCGCCTGGTATCGGGCCCTGACGCTCACCAGCCTGGGACAGGCTCAAGACGCCCTCGACGTGCTGAAGGAAGCCCTCGAGATCGCCCGAGGAGTCGGCTTCGTCGACTGGACCAACCGCTTTATCGCCCGCGTCGAGCACATGGCCTCCGCCTAGCTCACAGCCAGTCGACGAACCAGCGAACAGTTCCTTCTCGGACGTCGAAGCTGCGCTCCAACAACTCGATTCCGTGGGCACCGTTGGTGCTGCCCACCAGTTGCGAGTTGGCCGGAATCCCCGTCATCCCCTCGAGGGTGATGCAGTCATCCGCTTGAGGCTGCTCATCGTCAGCAGCGACATACAGCGCACTGTCCAGTTCCAACTCTTCGCTACCTGCGAGTGCGTAGATTGCCTCGAGGCGAGGCGACAACGAGACCGTGGTGCGCACTGCCCAGTCGGCCTCGCCGTTGGCCATGTGGTTGGCAACCACCGCCATGTTCGCGCCGACGCTCAGACCCATGATGCCGATCCGATTGTCCTGCACCACGCCGTCCTGCGCTTCCAGGAAGTCCAGGCCGGCGCGCACGTCGTGGATAAGCTGGTCGGGGTCGGACAGCAGTTCGTCCAGATCGACGGTGGCGGTATCGCTGGAACCGTGCGAGCGGAAATCAATCGCCAGGGTCGAGATCCCCTCGCGCTCGAAGATCTCGAACAGCTGGTAGAAGTCGTTGCGATCGCGGCTGTACTGGTGCAACAGCAAGACACCCGGGCCCTCGACACCAGTCCCGGCCGCGTGCCAGCGAGCGGCGAGGCTCAGGCCATCCGCGGTACTCAACTGGACCTCCTCGACGCTTGGTTGTGGCACGGAGTCATCATCATCGCTGCCGTCGTCGCTCGGTTCGGGGTCGCTTTCGCCACCCAGTGACCCACTGCCAGTACAGGCCGACAGCAATACGGTGGACAGCAAAGCAAGGAACAGGAGATGGCAGTGAGCGCGCATGAGTTGACTCCGGGATGCGTATCCGTGGGAACGGGCGCACCGTAGCGCGGACTCCCACTTCGAGTCTCGGTTTTTCCGCCGCGGACGGCGGCCTTCACTTTTCGGGAACCTTCCTGGCATCGCTCCTGTCGGAAGAGCCAGAACCTAGGAGGTCCCATGTCCGTATTTCCCTCGCTCGTCCGCTCACTTGCCACTTCCACAGCAGCCACAAGCCGTTCAACCGGTGGCCTTGCCGTCCTCGCCGCCGCTGCGCTGCTGATCGGCGTCGGCGCGCAACCAGTTCCCGAGTTCCAGGTACCCGCCGCGACACAGGTCTCGGCCGAGCGCGCCCCCTCGCAGGGCGTACTGCAGGTCCGCCACGACGACGCGACCTGGGAGCTGCCTCTCATAGACACCCAGGTAGACGCCGAGATCGCTGGCTTCGTCGTCGACGTCGAGGTCCAGCAGGTCTTTGGCAACCCATTCGATGAGCCGATCGAGGCCACCTACCTGTTCCCGCTGCCGGACAACTCTGCCGTGAACGACATGGTCATGCAGATCGGCGAGCGTCGCATCGTCGGTGAGATCCATCGCCGCGCCGAGGCCCGCGAGATCTATGAACAGGCGCGCAACTCCGGACGTACGGCAGCGCTGCTCGACCAGGAGCGACCGAACATGTTCACTCAGCACGTCGCCAACATTCTTCCCGGCGAGCAGATCGAAATCACCATCCACTTTGTCCAGACGCTGAACTATGAGGACGGCGGCTACGAGTGGTCCTTCCCCACCGTCGTGGGCCCGCGCTACATCCCCGCAGAAGGAACCGGTGCCAGCAAGCCACGCGACGACGCCCACCGGCTCGACGCTCCCTATGCCGCAGCTACCACTGGGCACAAAATCGCCGTACAGGTCAGCCTAGACGCGGGCGTTCCCATCCAGGATCTGCGCTCCCCGTCTCACAAGCTGCTGGTGCAACACGAGAACGAGAGCAACGCCACCATCTCGCTCGACCCCGAGGACCGCATTCCCAACAAGGACTTTGTCCTGCGCTACGACGTAGCGGGAGATGCTCCCGACGCTGCGCTGCTTACTCATCGCAGCGGCCTGGGCGGCTACTTCCTGCTGATGATCCAACCGCAGAGCGAGGACGCCCTCAGCGATGCCACCGTCACACCCAAGGAAATGGTCTTCGTGGTCGACACGTCGTGCTCGATGTCGGGCTACCCCCTGGACAAGGCCAAGGACGTGATGCGCCTCGCGATAAGTGAGATGAACCCCGACGACCGTTTCACGGTGCTCAACTTCAGCGAGAAGGTCTCGGCACTCAGCCCGCTACCCTTGCCGAACACCAGCTACAACCGCCGCACCGGCACCCGTTTCGTGAACAGCTTCCGCGGCGCCGGCGGAACAGAGATGCTCAGCGGCATAAAAGCTGCCCTCGATCTGCCCGCTGACGACGAACTGTTGCGCACGGTCCTGTTCCTGACCGACGGCTACATCGGCAACGAAGAAGCGATTCTCAACGCAATCCAGCAGCGCCTGGGCCGCAGTCGCCTGTACTCCCTCGGCGTCGGCTCCTCGGTAAATCGCTACCTGCTGGACCGCATGGCAAAGATGGGCCGTGGCCACGTGCAATACCTTCGACCCGACGAGGATGCCAGCGACACGATCGAGGGCTTCTACGAGCGGATCCGCAACCCCGTGCTCACCGACATCGAGGTCGAGTGGCAAGGCGTCGAAGTGGAATCTGTCATGCCCGACCCGGTTCCCGACCTGTTCACCGGCCAGCCAGTCATCCTGGTGGGTCGCTATGACAAGCCCGGCCGGGGCTCTGTGACCATCCGCGGTCGGGTGCGTGGCAAGGAGGTAAGCCAAACCATCCCAGTGCTCCTGCCGCGCAAGCAGGACGATCACGGAGCGCTGGCCTCGCTGTGGGCACGCACGGTCATCGAGGACCTGGAGTCGCGCCAGTACGGCCGTAGCAGCAAGGCGCTGGAAGACGAGATCACCGAACTCGCCCTCGAGTACCGCCTGATGAGTCGTTACACCTCGTTTGTCGCGGTCGAAGAACAGGTCCGAAATGACGGCGACGGCCCGCCGAAGACGGTTCGCGTACCCCTCGAAGGGCCCGAGTTCGTGGACATGGAGCGTACCCTGGGCGCGCAAAACCAGCTCCAGGTCGGTTCGGCGAGGAGTGGCGCCGGCGGCTTTGGACGGGGGGCCTCTTCGCGGGGTAGTGCACAGTACCGCCAGCGCAGTCCACGCAGCCCAGCACGCAAGACCCAAAGCACGAGCAAGCTCCACCGGGTCGAGACTGAAGTGTCGGCCGATGCGAGCCCCTCGGACGAAATGCCCCAAGCCGTGCTCAAGCCAGACACCGGAGCCTCGGCAGAAAGCAGGGCCGCCAGGCCTGGATCGTCAGTGGCAGTCACGGCCGAAGAGCACTGGCCTGGACTCGACCAACGGCGGGTCTTGCAACAACTCCAGCTGCTGCTGCTGCCCTTCGAAAAAGCGTGGAAGAACGACACCGCGCGCTACCCCAACGGTGGCGAGTGGCGCCTCCGCCTGTATGTCGACGCCTCGGGACGAGTGCAGCGTATCGACGTCAACAGGGACAGCCTGCGTCACAGCGACTTGAGAAAGCTCCTGCAATCGGCCGAGGGGGCCTGGACTCTGGGCGCCGCCGGTACTGGCCGGGCAGTCGAGCTGGAGATCGTGGTGAAGTTCACATCGGAACCGTGACACTGCGATTTGAATGGACGGGGGTGGCTCCCGCAGGAGTCACCCCCGCTCCCGTTCTGGATTTCGGTTGCCTCGAAGTCAGCGAATCGCGCCGCTGGAGCGCAACTCCGCCACCCGGGCTGGGGACAGCTGCAGCTCGTCGCCTAGCAACTCGTCGGTGTGGGCGCCGAGCATGGGCGCGGCAGCGTAGCCCGCCACCGGCGTGCGGCTGAGATGGTAGGGAGAACCGACTCCCTGGAACTCGCCGATCACCGGGTGGTTCATCGAGATCAGCATGCCCGCGGCGAGGGCCTGCGGATGAGCAAGTGCCTCGTCAGGCCGCAGGATCGGGCCTGCGGGAACGCGGATCGCTCGCAACTGCTCGATCCACTCAGCACGGCTCTTGCGCTCGAACACGGGCCCCAGGGCCTCGGCCAGAGCTGCGCGGTCGTTGACCCGCTGGTTGTTGGTGTCCCACTGAGGCTGTCCTCGCAGCGCAGCAAACTCATCCAGAGCGAGCATGCGCTGCCACTGCGCATCGTTTCCGGCAGCAAGAAGCAACCAACCATCGGCAGCGGGCATCGGCTCATAGGGCGCCACGTTGGGATGAGCATTGCCGAGCCGAGGGCTCGGGTCCCCGGACATCAGCGTATTGCCGGCCACGTTCGCCAGCCAGCTGAGGTGGGTGTCGAACAACGAGATGTCGACGTGCTGACCGATGCCATCGCGCTCGGCGGCGCGAAGGGCCGCGAGGCTACCGATTGCAGCGTTGAGGCCGGTGGTCAAATCGACGATGGGCACACCCACGCGATAGGGAGGCCCTTCCACCGGTCCGGTAAGAGCCATCACGCCACCGTAGCCCTGCACGATGAGGTCATAACCAGGCTCCTGGGCGAGCGGTCCCTTCTGGCCGAACGCGGTCACTGACGTCATCACCAGGGCCGGGTTGCGGGCACGCAGGACCTCGAAGCCAAGACCCAGGGCCGCCAGTTTGCCGGGCGGGAAGTTCTCCAACACCAGGTGCGCACGGGCAGCCAACTGCTCAACCAGTTCGCGCCCCTCGGGATGCTTGAAGTCGATTCCTATGGATTTCTTGTTGCGGTTTACGCTGAGGAAGTAGGCCGACTGACCCTGCTTCTCGACCGGTCCCCACGAACGAGTGTCATCACCCCGCTCGGGGTGCTCGACCTTCCACACCGTCGCGCCCAGGTCGGCGAGGATCTGCGTGGCGTAGGGCCCCGCCAGGATGCGCGTAAGGTCCAGGACGATGACCCCATCCAGCGGGCCGGCAGCAGGGCTGGACTGAAGACCACTGTGGTTCTCGGAACTCATGGCGCGCATGCTACCAGTCTCTTAGTCTTACCGAAGGGCCACGGCCGATGTCCCCGTGGCAGGGCTCGAGCGAAGCGCGTCTTGTGTTCTATTTGTCAGGAAGATGTTTGGACAATGTCAACCAAGCGGATACAGTCAGACTCCCGGCTACGAGCAATTCTGGCCAGGAAATGCCAAGCTTGTTGCGATTGCGAGGCTCCATGATCCAAGCCCCTGCCCGTCCGACTGCAGGCCGTCCGGGCCTGGTCATGTCGCTGCTCGGCGCCCTGATGCTGATCAGCACGACCGCCGCTGGCCAGGAAATCTGCGCAAACACCCTCGATGACGACGGCGACGGGCTGTACGACTGCAACGACCCCGACTGCGCCGGGGTAGCTGACAGTGACGGTGATGGAGCCTGCGACGCGACCGACACAGAGCCCAACAACAGCGGCGTATGCGGCGACAGCGACGGAGACTCCTGCGACGACTGCCTGATCACCAACCCCTGCTGCACCTTCACCTTCGACCCCTCGGCCGATGGCTTCGACACCGACGGCGACGGACTCTGCAATACCGGTGACCTCGACGACGACGGAGACGGCTTCTCCGATGCCGAAGAAGGCGCCTGCCTGTCCGACCCGCTAAGCCCCAACATCTCGTTGCCCGACAACGACTTCGACTTCAGCTTCTGTCCCCTGCCCAACCTGTCGTCCTGTGGCTGCGATGAGCTGGACGACGACGACGACAACGACGGCGTGCTCGACCTCGATGAACTGCTTTGCGGTTCCGATCCGTTCACAGCACCCCAGGACACCGACGGCGACGGCCTGCCCGACCCCGGCGCACCGTGCCCGCCCGGCACCCTGCTGGACTGCGTTCCCCACGACCACGACAACGACAACATCTGCGAGCCGAACATCGACGACTGCGTCGATGCCGACGGCGACGGGATCGGCAACAACAACCTCGGCAACGTCGGTTGCGTAGATCCGCTGGTGGACTCCGACGACACCGACCCCACGCTCTGCGGCGACACCGACGGCGACGGTTGTGACGACTGCGCCTTGGGCAGCTTCAACCCTCTCGCTGATGGGCAGGACAGCGACAACGACGGCTACTGCGATGTCCTGGACAGCGCTCCGGGCAACCCGAGCCTGTGCATCGATAGCGACGGCGACGGCTGCGACGACTGCGCACTGGGAACCTGGGATCCTGCCGGAGATGGCATCGACAGCGACAGCGACGGAACCTGTGACCTCGGAGACCTCGACGACGACGGGGATGGTTGGCCCGACACCGATGAGCTGGCCTGTGGGACAGACCCCGTAAGTGCAGCCTCCATTCCCGGCGACAGCGATGGCGACGGCATCTGCGATCTGCTGGACGGCTGCAACAGCGGCGATGTGGACGGCGACGGAGTCTGTGACGACAACGACTTCTGCCTGGATGCCGACCTTGACGGTGTCGGCACCAGCACGACCGTGTTCAGTGGCTGCTTCACATCGATCATCGACAGCAACGACTCGATCGCGACGCAGTGCGCCGACAGCGATGCCGACGGCTGCGATGACTGCTCCTCGGGCAGCTTCCTGCCAGGTCTGGATGGTCCTGACTTCGAGTCCGACGGCCTCTGCGACAGCGGTGACCCCGACGACGACAACGACGGGATTTCGGACCTCGTCGAGGGCAGCGGCGATCCCGACGGCGACGGCGTGCCCGACTGCCACGACGACGACAGCGACGGCGACACCAACCACGACACCGACCAAGCCCCCCCCCCC
>CAZBDA010000015.1:0-66869 GCA_964490445.1 uncultured Rickettsiales bacterium
CCAGCGAGCCGTCGCAGTCGCTGTCGATGGCGTCGCACAGCTCCGGGGCATTGGGGTAGATCGACGCATCCACCGGACCGCAGTCGACCACATCGGGGAACAGGTCGTTGTCGTCGTCGGCATCGAAGCAGTCGGGCTCGCTGTCGCCGTCGGAGTTGGCAAAACCGTCGACGATGTCACCGTCACAGTCGTTGTCGACGCCGTCGCACTGCTCGGCAGCACCGGCGTAGATCGACGCGTCCAGGGGAGCGCAGTCGGTACTGTCGTCGTCGCCGTCGCCGTCGTCGTCGTCATCGCAGAGGTCGCCGATGTTGTCGCCATCGAGATCCGCCTGGTTCGCGTTGGCAAGGGTCGGGCAGTTGTCCGAGATGTCGTCGGTGCCGTCACCGTCGTCATCGTCATCGCAGAGGTCGCCGATGTTGTCGCCATCGAGATCCGCCTGGCTTCCGTTCGTGATCAGCGGACAGTTGTCGACGCCGTCGTTGCTGCCGTCGTCGTCGGTGTCGGGGTCGAGGGGGTCGGTGCCGACCAGGGCTTCCTGGGCGTCGACGAGTCCATCGTCGTCATCGTCGAGGTCGCAGGCATCGCCCTGCCCGTCGCCGTCGAGATCCGCCTGGCCGGGATTCACTACCTGCGGGCAATTGTCGTAGACATCGGCAAGAGCGTCTGCGTCGGAGTCCGGGCCGAACTCGAACACACGAATGCCATCGACCGGCTCAGTCTCGGTGCCCAGCAACAAAGTCCCGTTGTCATAGTCCATGCCACGGCCCCAGGGCCCGGGAATGGGGGGGTGCTGACGAATCAGCGAGCCGTTGTCCGGATCGACCGCGAGGAAACCACTGGGAGTTCCGCCATTGAACGAGGTGACCCAGATGAGGTCGTCATCTTCGTCGTAGGCGATGGAAGGCCAGTCATAGGCCTGCGGAAGGCTGAACTCAGCGACCTGGCCGAAGACCAGCGCCGAGTGCACATTCATGATCTTGATGATGTCGGGATTGCGGTCCTCGCTGCCTTCCCAGATCAGGCCCCCGCCGAAGCCGGCGCAGTGACAGTTGCCGGCACCGCTGTCGACTGGCGCGAAACTATTGATCTCAGTGCCATTGTCAGCGTCATAGACCCGCCAGCCACCCGCCTGCCAGTAGTTCACCCAGATCAGGTTGCGATCGACGTCGTAACCGAAGGTCGGGGTCCCGCCACCGTTGGGGCCACCCCCGTTGACATTGAACTGGCCAGTCTGGGTGTAGCTTCCCGTACCGTTGCGGTTGTAGATGATGATCGAGGTGCCGGAGCCCAGCCAGATCTTGTTGTTGTGCGCCGCCGCCGCACCGACGCTGGAGTGGCCGCTCCAATTCTCAACGAGGTTGCCACTCATGTCATAGACCTGGACGACGGAACTGGCGTAGGTCACGTAGACGAGCCGGGCAACGGAATCGACAGCCAGTCCCTGCAGACCACCCTGGTAGCCACTCGCCGGAGCACGGTTCAGCGAATAGTTGATCGTGCTGCCGTCGCCAACGCTGCTGATGTTGGGGTAATTCCGAATTCGATTCCCCTCTGCCTCGGTGCCCCACACGGTATCGGTGACGGGGTCATAGTCGATGCCGTGGAAATGCCTTCCATCCTGGACACGGACCACCTTGTTGCGTGAGATGCTGGTCGGCGGACCTTCGACCTGCTCGAATGCCCGCACCCGCCCCGAGCCACCCTGCTCAGCGACGAAGATGCGGGCTCCCTTGCGGGTAATACCCGCCACGGCAGCCCCGCCAAAGGGCTGGAAGGAGCCGGTCTGGTTGCCGCTGAGGTCATACTCGATTACATCGCCCCCTGAGACCACGTACAGCCGATCCTCGTTCTCGTTGAGCGTGATCCCACCGACGGAGCCCGGCGCGCTGAAAGACGCCGACGCAGAGACCGTCGACTGACTCGCAGCGTCGAGCATGCCCGGCCAGCGGTAGACCCTGCCTTGCGCGCTGTCCGTCGCGAAGACATTGCGGTCGACATCGCGAAAGACGACGCCCTGCAGACTGCGAGCCTCGTCCCCGAAGACAAAGCGCTGGTCTTGAGGCGCTGTCTGCGCATGAACTGCAGGAGCAGAAACGGCGAATAGAGCGGTCACAGCCGCAAGGAAGGTCAAGACCCGCACGGCATCCTCCTCGAATCCCTGGGAATCAGGTCAGGGATCGATAAGCCTAGCCGGAATCCGTCAACCATGTGCAGGCATTAAAGACGCTGGGTGACCGTGGCCACTGGCGTCGGCATGCCCGTCGCAGGCCGCTCAGAGCCAACAGGGCCAGAAGCAGGGCGGGTAGCTGGCCGCTGCGACCAGCGAGAGCAATCTCATCCCCGGCGGATCGACAGCATGGCGCTGCTGGGCGGTGCGACCCCGGCAAAAGGCGCAAGGACGACATCGACCCGACCCGCAGCGTCCTGGCGCGCTACCCTGTAGCGGGTCTTCCAATGAGGAACTCTGCACAATCACATTGCGGCCACCCCTGGCTGCCGCCCGCTGTCCTGGTCGCCGCGCTGTTGCTGGCGGCTCCGGCTCACGCCCACTTCACGATGACCTTCAGCGGCGCCAGCGGCCAGCCGGCGGCGTGGCAGGAAGACGCATTCACGGTGACCGGCAACTGGACCCCCGACGCGGGCGCCACCATCCACCCCGGCTACCTGGAAACAGGAACCTGGCTGCAAGGCGGTGACTACATCTTTTCCTCCAGTGGTCAGAACTCGAACTGGGTCGAAATCACCCGCCAGGGAGTTCCGTTCACGCCACTGAACTTCCAGATCGCCCAGCGCAGTGGTGCCCAGGTCTTTATCGCCTCGACCGGCGCACAACTCAGCGTCTCCGGGAGCGTCGGGGGCACCTTCAACTTCCCGCTGAACGACCCCGATTGGACCGACGTGGAATGGCTGGTGCTGTACACGCAGTCCGGATCGCTGGGCATCGACTCCTTCACCATCAATGTCTGCCCCGACCCACGGATCTGGGGTCCCTACACGGTCGATGAAGGCGGCGCCGTGCTGGTTTCCGGCTACTCCGAGGGCAACAACTCGGTCCTGGAATGGGACTTCGACGAGGACGGCAGCTACGACGATGCAGTCGGCATCTCGGCTCTGTTCAGCGCAGTCTCTCTGGACGGTCCCACGACGGCAACCCTCGGCCTGCAGGCCACCGCTGACTGCGGCCTGTCGGGCATCGTCACCAGCAGCGTCACCAGCAGCGTCATCGTCCACAACGTCGCGCCGAGCATCGACTCCCTGCTGGGTGACAGCAGCGCCGACGAGGGCGACACCGTGTCCTGGACCCTCGCTTGGTCGGACCCCGGCAGCCTCGACAGCCACACGATCACCTGGGATCCGGGCGACGGCAGCCCCGCCCAGGACGGCGGTGACAGCTTCACCCACAGCTACAGCGACGATGGCAACTACACGCTCAACGTCACCATCAGCGACGATGACGGTGGCTCCGCCAGTGACAACCTCGCGGTTGCCATCAACAACGCCGCACCGGTGCTCAGCGGGCTGTTGGTGCCCTCTGGCGCCGAGGCCGAGCTCCTGTCGTTCAGCGTCTCTGTCAGCGATCCCGGCAGCGAAGACAGCCTCTCGTACCTGTGGGACTTCGGCGACGGCACCACGCTGGCAGGCAGCACCACAGCCCAGCACAGCTATGTCGACGACGGCATCTACACGGTGACCTTCACCGCCAGCGATGACGACGGCGGCAGCAGCAGCGACTCGGCGAGCGCGGTCATCGCCAACCTGCCCCCGGTGATCTCCCAACTCGACATCCCCTCTTCCGCCATCGAAGGGCAGCAGGTCTCTGTCACTGCCACGGCCAGCGATTCGGGCAGCGATCCCCTGTCGTTCACCTGGGACTTTGGCGACGGCAGCCCTGCCCAGACCGGCAACCCGCTGACCTACAACTGGGGTGACGAAGGCAGCTACACGGTGACGGTCACCGTGACTGACGACGAGGGCGGCTCCACCAGCAGCAGCGAGAGCATCACTGTGAGCAACGCCGCACCCAGCATCGACCAGGGCAACTTCCCCGGCGGGCAGGAAGGAGACAGCCTGGCGTTCTCGGTACAGGCCAGCGATCCCGGCAATGACAGCCTGGCGTACAACTGGGACTTCGGCGACGGAAGCGCACCGGGCAGCGGGCCGAGCAGCGTCCACTCGTACGCCAACCAGGGCAGCTACAGCGTGATCGTCGTGGTCAGCGATGGAGACGGCGGCACAGCGCAGCTCAGCCAGTTGGTGGAGGTGCTCAACGCGGCTCCCGTCATCGAGAACCTCACCGGCAACACAAGCGGCCTGGAAGCCCAGGTGCTCAGCTGGACTGCACAGGTCAGCGATCCCGGAAGCAACGACACGGTCACCGGCAACTGGGACTTCGGCGATGGCACCAGCGCAACAGGCCTGAGCGCCAGTCACAGCTTCTCCAACAACGGCAACTACACGGTCACCTTCAGCGCCACGGACAACGACGGCGCGACCGCGACCGCAGTCATCGCGGTCACCGTCAGCAACGAAGGGCCGACCATCACCTCGCTGAGCGTGCCGAGCGGCGACGAAGGGCAGATACTGCAATTCGAGGGCACGGCCATCGACCCCGGCAACGACACGCTCAGCTATAGCTGGGACTTCGGTGACGGCAGCGGACCCGCGACGGGGCCCAGCGTCAGCCACGCCTACGACGACGACGGCAACTACCTGGTCACCCTGCTGGTCACCGACGAGGACAATGGCACCGCCACCGCCACCGCGTCTGCCATCATCGCAAACCTCGCTCCGCAACTCGTCTCAGTCGCTGGCCCCAGCGCGGGCGAAGAGGGCGAAGCACTGGTCTTCACAGCCACGGCCAGCGACCCCGGACCCACCGATGACGACTCCCTGCTGTTCACCTGGGACTTTGGCGACGGCAGCGCTCCTTCGGTAGGAGCCAGCGTGCTGCACGCCTTCCCGGACGATGGCACGTGGCTGGTCAGCGTCGTCACAGCGGACGGTGAGGGGGGTACCGACACCGGCAGCATCACCGTGCTGACCAGCAATGTCGCGCCAGCAATCCTCTCCCAACCCCCACCCATTGCAGTCGAGGGCATCTTCTACAGCTATCTACCGGCCGTGGTGGACCCCGGCAGCGACTCCCTGTCCTGGCAACTGGCCCCCTCCGCGCCGCCGGGCGCAGTCCTGAATCCGAGCAACGGCAGGGTCACCTGGACGCCGGACTACAGCAGCTCAGTTGCCGGGTCAGCGGCATTCACCCTGGTGGTGAGCGACGGCGATGGCGGCAGCGACCTGCAAACCTGGAATGCAACGGTGTGGTCCGAGGACGGCGACAGCGACGGCATGGCCGACGGCTGGGAGCTGCTCAACGGCCTCGATCCCGGCTCGGCTGCGGACTCTGGTCTCGACCCCGACGGAGATGGCCTGAGCAACGGCGAGGAATTCCTTGCCAACACCGACCCGCAGGTCTTCGACGGACCTGGTGCACCCCAGTTCCTCTCGCCCGACGAAGGAGAGGAGGTGTCCAGTGCGACACCTTTGCTGGTCGCCGGAGCGGCGGTCGATCCTCAGGGCGACCCGCTCAGCTACCAGTTCGAGATCTACCTGGACGTGGCCTTGAGCCAACTGGCTGCGTCGGGAGCGACGCCGGCATCGCTCGCGACGGAGGCAAGCTGGAAGGTGGACACACCGCTGCCCGAGAACTCGACGCTGTACTGGCGCGCCAGGGCTGACGACGGCGCGGCGGCAGGTCCCTTCAGCGCGGTCGCCAGCTTGTTCGTCAACAGCGACAATGACTCCCCGCTGGCGCCCGTGCCGGTCTATCCGCTGGCGGACGATACCGTCGCCGATGCGGGAGTGGTCCTGCAGTGGATGCTCGCTACCGATCCTGACGGCGACCTCCTCAGCTACCAGGTGCAGCTCGAAGACCAGGACGGTGTACTGATCGAGGAAGGACAGACCGGCCCGGTCGAGGTGCAGGAAGGGCCCACATCCAGCTGGACGGTCACCAGCAGTCTCCAGGAAGACGGTTGGTACTCGTGGCGTGTCGCAGCGATGGACGACCTGGGCTCTCTCGGCCCGTGGAGCGCGGCGCAGGACTTCTTCGTCTCGCAACTCAATACCGTCCCCCAGAACACTCGCTTCGTCTCGCCCGGCAACGGGGACGCCCTGGAAGACCTCGCGCCGCTGCTGATCGCCGAGCAGGGAGCCGACCCCGACGGCGAGATCGTCGAGTGCCTGTTCGAGGTCGACCCCGCGCAGGAGTTTGGTAGCAACGAGTACCTCTCGTACACGGTCCCGGCCGAGCCCGGCGGCACGGTGCAATGGGACCTCAGTGCCACCGGCTTCGAGTTGCCAGAGAATCGCTGGGTCTACGCCCGAGTTCGCTGCTTTGACACAGACGCCGCCGGCTCCGTGCCCGACGTGATCCAGCTGCACGTGCGCGGCGACAACGATCCGCCCGAGATCCCGACCCTGATCTCACCCTCCGCCGGAACCCAGTTGGCAGGAAGGAATGCGATCCTGCAGGCCGCCGGGCACGGCGATCTCGAGCAGGACCTCGTCTTCTACGAGTTCGTGGTCGCCCGCGACGAGGCCCTGGCCGACCTGGTCTCAGCCAGTAGCTCGGTGCTTCCCGAGGCCGAACAAGCCGGCGATGCGCTGGTCTCTTGGCCCATCCACAACCTGGGCGGCACCGTGTTCTGGTCGGTGCGGGGCATCGACAGCCACGGCGCCGTCAGCGAGTGGGCTCCGGCCCAGGCATTTAGCTTTGCCGAGGAACCACTGCTCGAACCAGCACCTCCCAGCGGCTGCTCTGCCGCTGCGACGCCGGGGCCCCGAGCCAGGGCTACGGCGCTTCCGATCGCCGTGCTGTTGCTGCTGGTAGCGACACGCCGACAGAAGGGCCGAGAACAACCCGAGACGAGGCCCCGGGGCCCTCACTAAGCTAGCCCACCATGAGAACACGACTGACCAGCTTGTTCACCGCCCTGCTGGCCGCTGCACCGCTGCTGCTGATCGCCTGTGGGGGCGACGACGATGACGACTCGATGGCCATCACCCCCTGCGACGAGGACGACCGCGGCGAAGTCTTCAGCGCCGACATGGAAAAAACCGGCGACGACGGCCTGGCCATCTTCGTACTCAATTCCATTGCCCCCGACCCGCCCGACATCGGCGACAACGACTGGCAGATCACCGTGCGCGACGCAGCCGACGACTCGCCACAGTCCGGCTGCACCCTGGACGTGCGTCCCTGGATGCCCGACCACGAGCACGGCTCCAATCAACCGCAGGGAGTCGAAGCTGACCCCGGCGTGTACTCGGTAGGTGGCGTGCGCTTCATCATGCCGGGCTACTGGGAGAACACGGTGACCGTTCACTGCTCCGCCGGGGATGACGATGATTCCGCCGGCGACGACGCCAGCGGCTGGACCGACTCGGCGATCTTCGGCTTCTGCCTCGAAGGCTGATCGTCCGGCGGAAACGTCTCCCAGACCCTGCTGACGTCAGTCCCGCGAGCGAATGACCCGGGTACGAGCAAACCGGTCGTGCCAGGTGCGCCGCTGCCCGTCAAACTAGTTCGACGAGACGCAGTCCCCGACATTACCCGACCACTCGAGCACCGTGCTGCCGAGGTCGAAGGTCGGCATGCTGGTACGAAACTCGGGAGCAAGGTCACCCGAAGCGATCAGGTCATCGAGGATCTCCAGCCCCATCGGCCGAATCCTCTGCCGCAACGTAATGCGATCGGGAACCACTCCAAGGACCGGATAGACCTGCTCCTTGTAGTGGAAAAACGCCGGATCGAGAGGATCGTTGGTCACCGAGGTGGTCAGCAGGTTGCTCTCTATCTCCACGATGTCCCAGAACATGTGGGCCTCGTTGCCATCGGCGTCAAAGCCGGTGTCGCGCAGCAGGAACAGGTAGGGATCCTGCAACGACGTAACCGCCTCGTCGTCCGCCACTACACCGCTGCTGAAGACCACCTGGTCACCGGAATAGGCGATCAACTCCGACCATGCGCGGCGGTCTTGAGCCGACCCCGAGGGCCAGCTGTGCCCGGCGCTGACGTTGTCCAGTCGCACGATGATCTCGACCCCTGCAGGTATCGGAGCCACGCAGATGCTCGCGAATAGCGTCGCGTCCAGTTCATCCTGCACCCATCCACGTTGCCTGGTCATGTCTGGGAAATCGGTGATCGCGACATCTACACCGGGCATCCCGTGACGATGCAGGCGCCGCATGGGCATGTCGGGAAGGTCGGCAGCGAAGCCGTCCTGACCACGTGCATGGCAGTTGCCGCAGGTAAGACGAAACACCGTGTCCTCGACAAAGATGCTGTTCTGCCACTCCTGGTAGGTCCGCTCCAGGTGGACCCCTGCCTGGGTGACCACGTCGTGGCAGGGACCACACAGGTCCGAAGAGCGTAGATCGTTGCGATCGTGCAGGGTCGAGTAGGCGGAGGCGTGCGCCGCGGTCTCGACAGGACTCTGGATCCCGCCCCGCATAATGCCGTCTTCATTCAGGTGCAGGCCGGCATTGTGAGCCTCCTCTACACCATCCACCTGGTGACAGTAGGCACAGGTCACACCCTTGAGTGTCTGCGGTACATCGGCGAGGTTCAGGCCGTCGCTGGTCTCGCCCAGGAGAACCGCCATGGGCGCGTGACACTGCACGCAGAAATCGCCCAGAGCGCCGTCCGTCTCACGCTGGCCCCGTGCGTTCATGGCGAGGAACACCGGATCGTCTGCCGCATAGGCATGCATGCTGCCTGCCCACTCCTCGTAGTGAACCGGGTGGCACCCCTTGCAGGTTTCCGGATCACGGATCTCCTCGATGGTGAGGGATCTCGTCTCAGCACCATTGCACCCGAGCACAAATAATAGTGGAATCCACAAGATCGAGACGAAAACTAGCTTCAACAGATCAATTCTCTCTATTTCGCAGCTCTTAGTCATTCAATGCGCTTCTTTATGGCGCCAGATAGCCGATTCTTCGAAGTCTATCTTCCAGGTCATTGCTATCTTCAGACGATTCTAAATCGTCAATCTGTGGCCGAGACGGAAGTTCGTCTGTCCAGGCCACATCACAGGACAGAAGATCTTCCATCGGAACACCATCCATAGATCGAGGCACTTCAATCCCGAGCAGAGCCAGGGCGGTTGGCGTGAGGTCAACGATGCGCAGCAGCTCGGGCTGTACGGACTCGTGGACCCCCGGGCCGGCAGCCACCAGGACACCGTTCATGCGGTGGTTCCCCGTGTGCCGCACAGCCGGCTCGGTGGTGATGACGCCAGGCGGGCCAATCTCGCGACCCGAGCGCGTCATCCAGCGGTAGTCGCGCGGCACCACGACGAGATCAGGAGCCAAACCGGCGAGGGGCCCCCAATACAGGTCTGCGCCTCGAAATACAGCCGAAACCAAGGGCAGTCTCTCGCCGTCGGGCTCGCGCAGCTCCAGGAGCCGCTCGGAGATCTGTCGCAGGATCGCCTCGGCCTCGGGGCCAGGCTCCACCTGCCCCTGTGGCTGGCGTCCGCGCAGGTTCAGCCAGACATTGCCCAGCAGCCCGCGCGAGAAAGCACGGGTCTCCGACCAGACGATGTCACCAAAGTCCGCAGCAGCCCGCTCGGATCCGCCGCCCAACAGGCCTTGCAACGAGCGAGGCAGGACGGACCGAAGCTTCGACGACCAGTGGTCCCTTTGCACAGCAAGCAAGCCCATCTGCTCGAGGACCCCGTTGAGGTACAGATCACCCTCCAGCTCGCCGAAGCCGTGATCCGAGACCACCATCACCGCGGCGTCATCGCCGGCCAACTCGATCAACCTGCCGAGAATCTCATCGAGCAACTGGTACACGTCCTTGATCGCCGACGAGAACCGCCAGGCCAGCCGCCTACCGTCCGTCCAGGGCAGGGAACTCTGCCGCCAGAATGCGTGCTGAACCCGGTCCGTCGCCGTAAACACTGCAAACAGTACGTCTGGTTTCTCTTCCCGGAGCAGGAATTCCGCTGCCTGGCCGCGAGCCCTGGTCATCTGCAGCAGTTGTGCCTGGAACTCAGCGGGCTCGGCATGCTCGTAGGCATTGCAGTCGACCAGGTAGTCCGGCACCGCACGGAGCAGGCGTTCGGCCAGTTCCCGGGGCTGAGTCGTACCGCGCAGGGTGGAAGCACCCATGCCAGGCACGAAAACGCCGTTCGGTAGCGCGCCCGAGGGATGAGTCATGGGAACGTTCAGGACTGCCGTCTTGAGCCCCGCCGCTGCCGCGATCTCCCACAGCGCAGCCCCCTGGCGATGCCGCGCATCGGTGGCCTCCACCCGGTAGGTACCCGGTGTGATGTGTCCGAAGTCCCAGATCCCGTGACGGCCCGGGTTCAGCCCGGTCACCGCCGAGGTCCAGGCAGCAGGAGACAGCGGCGGCAACACCGAACGCAGCGGCGCGTAGCCTCCCCGAGCCCGCAGTCGCGCAAGGTTGGGCAAGGTACCGTCGTCCATCCACGGCTCAACCAGTTCGGGCGTGGCGCCATCCCAGCCGATGACGAGCAGGGGACGTGCAGATCGGTCGGGATGCGCGGGCTTCACTGGGCCCCTCCGACAGGACTCTGGGCAACGGCAACGGGACGATTCAGCCAGGCCTGCAGGCCGGTGAACATCATGCTGCCCATCGGACCGAGTCCGGACTCCTGGCCCAGGGCCTCGTGCTCACCCGGATCCTCGGCCAGCGAGTACATCCTGCTGGTCTGTGCACTGATCTGCCAGGGCCTGGTGACCGGGCTGATCAGCTTCCATTCCATCGAGCGCGCAGCAACATGCCGGGCGCCAACCAGGTACAGGACCTCGTGTACCGGGCCGCTGCTCCAACTGTGGCTGCTGGGCTCCAGCGAACGCCCCAGGCTGATCGTTCCATCCTGGCTCTGCTCAGCGCGCGAGCGCAGGTCGAGAAAGTCCAACAGGGTCGGACTGAGATCCGCTGACTGCACCAGGGACGGCTGGCTACCCACCGGCAGCCCGCTCGCACCTCGCAAGCCCACAACGAAGGGAACTCGCAGGTGCGTGTCAAAAGGTGCCTCCGTGGCGTCAGGATGCTCCCCCAACTCGAGTCCGCTGGCACCGAGCAATACCACCAACTGCGGACGGGAACTTCGGGAGCTGACCTGGGAGACCTGCGCAATGACTCCGCGAAGCTCAGCCACCCGCTCGAGGTAACGAGACCGCAGTTCGGTCGCCTCGGTAGTGTCGTCGTGCAGGGGACCGCCGGCAAAGGAGATATGGGCCATCAGAAGGGCTGGCTTGCCGGCCGGGCGGCTCGACCAGAGTCGCTCCGTAGCAGCGGCCAGCGCGCCGGAGCCGATGGCACTTTCGGCGACCGAGAAGATCGAACCAACCCGCTGCTCCAGCAGTCCACTGTCATCGACCAGGGCGGTGAAGTAGCCCGACTCGGCCAGGCGCGGCACGAGGCTGGCGGGCCCAGGCTGATGATCCAGGTTCAGGGCCAGGTCCCCAGACAGCAACGACAGCGCCGAACGCAGTTCATCGCTGGACTGGGAAAAGGCGTTGGGCCAGTACAGGAGCTCGTCCTCGGTGAGCCCCAAATCCGCAGCAGCCGAGGTCAACGACACAGCGTCGGCGCGCAGCCCCGCGGGGTGGATGATGACGATGTCGGGAGAGGCCGGAATTCGTGCGCTGTCGGGCCGCCGCGTGTCGACCCGCAGCCAGACCAGGGCAACGACAACGAGCAGAAGCGCGGCGATGCACAGCTTCTCTCCACGTGACCAGCCGTCAGCCACGGGCGCGATGGGTTGGGAGTCAGTCACTCGCTTCAAGGTAGCATCGAGGCCATGAAGAGTCGCCAGTGCCGCATCTCACAGGGCGTCGTGGACGCGCCGCCCCCCCCTCTGGCCGGAGCCCTCGCTGCCTGGCTCCAACAATTGGGCTGGCAGGTACGGGTCGTCGACCCCCGCGGTGGCCCGGTGACCTGGAGCGGCGCGGGCCCCCTGTGGATTCACCTGGACCGCGGCTTTCCCGACTCGCGGCTGGCAGATGGGCTGGAAGGCCCTGAACTGCGCTTCTTCGGGCCTGCGCTGAGCGATTCTGCAACCCGGACACGGCTCGCAGAGCGCTTTCCCGCTGCTGTTCTTGTCACCGGTGACCCCGAGCCCACAGAGCAGCGTATCGAAGACCTCAGCACGCTCCCGCTGACCACCTACCACGGCTTCGGGCCGCAACCGGGTAGCTTGTTCCGCATCCTCGCAGGGCGAGGTGATCGGCAACGTCCGCTCGAGCACCTGTGCCGCGAGATCGTGTACCTCGTCGAGACCTTCGCAGCAGGCCACCTGCTGTTCGATGACCAGGACCTGGCACGCTATCCGGGCTGGCTCGATGCATTCCGCAGCGAACTGCTGCAGATGCCGTGGCGGATCACCTGGGAAGGCACCGTCGAAGGCGGCAGAGTTCGCGAACAGGGACGCCCAGCACCCGAGCAACTGCCCTGAGCGGGGCGGCAACGGACACCGTCAGTTCGGCGGTGGAGCCTCGCGCGGGGTATATAGAAGGGAGTGCGCACCCTCCTCCCGCCGCGTCTCCAGGTCGAGTTGACCAACGCCTGTCCCCTGTCCTGCACGTCGTGCGCTCGCAACTACTGGGACCAATCCAGTAACGCGGACGGCCACATGAGCGAGGCGACGCTGGGAACCCTGGAACCGCTGTTTCGGGCAGCCACAGAGGTGACCTACGGCGGCTACGGCGATCCCACCACCAGCCCGCTGCTGAACCTGGCAGTCCACCGCGCCCGACAGGCCGGCTGTGCGGTGCGCGTCATCACCGGCGGCGCTGCCCTGAACTCTGCCCGCATCTCGGAACTGTGTGAGCTGGGGCTGGACCGACTGGTACTGTCCATGGACGGCGCCCGCGACGAGACGCTACGCCACCTGCGCGGCGTACCGCTGAGCGCCTACACAGGTTGGCTCCGAGCCACTCGCGAAGCTCGCCCTGCACACACCATGCGGCCTCTGCTGCAGCTCAACTTCGTCGCCCAACGGAGCAACGTCGAGGAGCTCCCGGAACTGGTGGAGTTGTGCAACCGCGAAGGTGTCGCGGGCATCCACGTGTTTCACATCAACGTCTATGACGCGGAGCTGCGCGATCACTCTCTGCTGGCAGACCCAGAGCAGGCGAGGCCCTACTTCGAGCAGGCTCGGGAACGTGCCGCACAACTCGGCGTGTTCCTGCACCTGCCGCCACTACACGGGCAGATCCGCCACTGCCGCCAGCCCTTCGAGCACCTGTTTATCCGCCATGACGGGCGGGTAAGAGGCTGCTGCTCGGGAGCCTTCGAACCGGGACACTACGGGCTCGAGGTCGGCGACCTCGAGCAGAGTCCCGAGGAGTTATGGCGCGCGCCCATTCTCGAGCAATTCCGCACGGCGAGCGACAACGGTCGCGACGAAGACCTACCCGCTCCCTGCCAGAACTGCTCCTTCCGCATTCCAACCCTGGACGCCCACATGCGGCCGCTGCAACCGCGGCCTACCACCATCGGAGAACACCGTGTCGGAGCTTGAAGGCCGACCTGCAGGTTCCACGAGACGAGGCCTGCGCCTGCTCTGGCACCTCAGCTGGTGGGACATGGTGTCGCAGTACTTCGGCTCGTGGATCGGCCTGCTGTGGAACTTCATCATGCCGGCGACGGTGATCCTGGTGTACCTGGCAGTCTTCGAGCTAAGTCCCGGATTCCGCTTCGGTGGCCACGAGACGGTAGGCGGCTACGGCGTCAACCTGGTCGCAGGCCTCATTCCCTGGCTGCTATTCCAGGAAGCAGTCAGTCGGGCTGCCAATTGCTTCATTGACCAACGTCACCTGCTGACCCAGGTGCCGGTGCCGCCGACGCTGTTCCCGCTGGCTAATGTCGGCTCGGCGCTGGTTCGCCACGGGCTCGCACTGCTGCTGTTCGGGGGCATTCTCTGGGGTGTCGGCATCACGCCGACTTTGCTGTGGCTGGGACTCCTGGCGGTGCTACCCATCCTGCTCACAATCACCATTGGCTGTGCGCTGCTCGCTGCCTGCCTGACTACCAGCCAACGGGATGTGGCTCCCGCGGTCGGGGCGGCTATGCTGCCCTTGTTCTTCACTACCCCGGTGATCTATCCCCCCCACATCGTCCCCAACACCCTACGCATCATCATGGACCTCAACCCACTGACCCCGATCGTCGTCGCCTACCGGGACCTCATGGTCACCGGCCGGTGGCCGCTCGCCGATGGACTGCTCTGGTCCGCCGCGATGGGTCTCGTACTGTGCGCGCTGGGACTGATCGTGATGCGGCACGTAGGTCCTCAGCTTGCGGAGCGAGTCGGATGAGCGCCCGGCCGCGGCTCGCCGTTTCCGGCCTATGGAAGCGCTTTCGACCGCAGAATCGGCGCGCGGGACGGCTTCTTTCCCACGTCGGCGGGGCCCGGACCGACCGCTGGGCACTGCGCAATCTCAACTTCAGCGTACCCAGGGGAGGAGCTCTGGGTGTGATCGGCGCCAACGGTTCCGGCAAGTCGACCCTGCTGCAACTGGTTGCAGGCGTTCTGCAGCCCACCCAGGGCAAGATCCACAAGGAGGGTCGCGTCATCGCCATCCTCAATCCTACGGCTGGTTTCCATCCCGACCTCACCGGCCGGGCCAACATCCGAATGCTCGCCACGCTGCACGGTTTTGGCAGTCGCGACATCGAACGGCGAATGGACGCCATCATCGATTTCTCAGGTCTGCAGGAGTTTATTGATCAACCGCTGCGCACCTACTCCTCGGGAATGATGATTCGGCTCGGATTCTCGACAGCCAGCCACCTCCACCCCGACATCCTGGTGGTCGACGAGGTGCTCTCAGCAGGTGACCTGGCCTTTCAGCGGCAAGCGTTGGGGCGAGCTCGCGACCTGCGCCAGGAGGGCACGGCGCTGCTGGTATCGACCCACTCTCTGGCAGACCTCGCGACCCTTTGTGACCACCTCATCATGCTCGACCAGGGACAGGTCATGGCAGAAGGTTCGGCCGACGAGGTGGTCGCCAGCTACATCCAACACATCCAGAAATGCGGCAATCAAATCGCGCCGGGGATCGCCGTTCCCACGGGGCTGCATACCAGTGCACCCGGCAACGAACTGCGCCTGCTGTCCGTGTCGGTGAACGGCCAACAGGACTGCGACCTGGTGGAGGTGGCCGCCGGCGAGGCCCTGGAGATCGAGCTTGAGTACGAGGCGCGCCAACCGATCGACGACGCCCTCTTCAGGGTCCAGTTCTTCCGCAACGATGGCCTGTTCGTACACGGCCAGAACACCGTTCGCAGCGGCCTGGACATCGGCACCCTGCATGGCCGCGGCCGGGTGCGCGTACGCTACCCCCAGTTCGGACTGCTGGGCGGCGATTACTACCTCAGCGCGGGCATCTGGCCGGACGAGTACCGCTCATACACCACCGGAGAGGCCTACGATCACCGGCCCAGCGCGACCATCGTCCGGGTCGGCGCACCCCGCAGCCTGGGCGGCGGCGTGGCGGGCTTCCCCTGCGAGTGGACGCTCAGCGAAGACGCACCCGCCGAAACGGCAGCGATTCCTCTCATCAGCGGAGGAGTTGAGTGATGAAACGCCGGGTTGCACTGGTCTCGTCGTGCGCTCCCCCATTGCCCGGTGTACCGGCGACTGGTGGCGGGCTGCGCACAGCGCAGTTGCTCGAAACTCTGCGCGGCGCAGGGCACTCCGTGCGACTGTTCGTCGAGGCAGAAGCGCTGCCCAAAACAGCGCCGAAAAAGCTACGCGAACACGCCTTCCGCGCGCAGACCCTGGCCGAACAGGTGCGCACGTTCCGACCGTCGGTCGTCGTGGTCGAGCAGTGGGCGCTGGTCGACAAACTGGGAGACCTGCAAAAGCCGCTGGTCATCGACCTGCACGGCTCACTGCTGTTGGAGAACGTGTATCGCCGCGGAGACGTTGACCTGCTGCTGGATGCAGGCACCAAAATCCAGGCACTGGCCCGCGCCGACCTGCTGCTCGTGCCCTGCACAGCCCAGCTGAAATACTTCGCATCGTGGGCGACCCTGGCAGGCTTCGACCCGCGAGAGTTGCCCATCGCCGTGATGCCCCTCGCCATGGCCGAGGCAGCCACCGCTCGCAAGACGAAGCGTCCGCCCCTGCGCCTCGTATACGGCGGAGCGAGATGGCCGTGGATCGACTCTCTCGATGCCCTTTGTGCAGCCGCTGATGCCGTTGCATCCATCGACGGAGCGCGCCTGGATGTGTTCACCTACGAGCCGCCCCGTCACGGTCTGCCCTTCGAAGAAGACCTGGGGACCTGGCCGGAGATGGACAAGATGCTGGCCAGCCGCGAGCACGAGGGCGTCTACCTGCACCGGGGCGAAGGACACGACCAGTGGCAGGCGTTCCTGCTCGACGAAGCAACCGTTGCCCTGGACCTGTGGCGTCCCAATCCCGAGCGGATGCTGGCAGCCACGACACGCTCCATCGAGTTCCTCTGGGCGGGACTACCGGTGGTCACGGTGACCGGGGCCTCCTGGGCCGAGGCGCTACTCGCCAGCGGTGCCGGCTGGGCACTGGCCCCAGGGAACGACCAGGCCATAGCTGAGCTGATCGTGCGCCTGCACTCGAAACCCAGCGAACTCGCCAGGGCGTCGGCGGCGGCGACGTCACTCATTCAGCAGCAGCACACCCTCGACGAGGCCGGGCGCTCGCTGCTCGACTTCTGCGCTGAGCCCAAGGGCCCATCGCGCAGCGAGGAGACACTGGTCCAGGCGCTTGTCGCTCTACGCGAGACACACCTCGGCGAGGAATTGCGCTCGCTCAAGCAGGCCCACGAGGAAGAACACAGCGCCCTGGTAGCAGCCCACAAGCGCGAGCAGAGCGAGGACAGCAAGCTGCACAAGAGCGAGGTCGACACGCTCAGCCGGGAACATCGCAAACAGGTCGACGCGCTTGTCCGTCGGCACCGCGACGAAATGCAGGCGCGAGACGGGCAGGTCACAGCCCTGGTCAAGCAACACCGCGACGAAATGCAGGCGGAACGAGACCAGCGAAGCGAGGAAGTCGACCGTCTCAGCCAGGAGCATCGAACACAGGTCGAGACACTGGTCAGCGAACACCGAGACGAAATGCAGACTGAGCGCGACCGCCGCGCACAGGAGGTCGACCGGCTCAGCCAGGAACACCGAGCGCAGGTTGGCGCGCTGGTCGACGAGCAGCGAGAAGAGAGCGACCGGCGGGCGCAGGAGGTGTATCGACTCAGCCAGGAACATCAAGGCCAGACCGAGACGCTGGTCAGCGAACACCGGGACGAAATCGGCTCAGAACGCAGTGCCCGCGACGCGGAGGTCCAGCGGCTGACCAGCGAGCAGCGCCAGGAGGTCAAGGACCTCGGCCGCGAACATCAGCACCAGGTCTCCGCCCTTGCTTCATCCCATCGGACGGAGATCGAAGCGTTGGTGAAGCAGGGGCAGCAGGACCTCGAGGCGGCGGCGGCGGCGGCGCAGCGCGAGGCAAAGGCGAGCACCAGGAGCCACAGCGCCGACATGAAGGCGTCCGCTGGAGAGCACCGCAAGCAGTTGAGCGCACAGGAGAAGAAGCACCGCAAGGAAACCGAGAAGCTGGTCGACCAGTGGCGACGGCGGCTCGACAAGCTGGAGGCCCAGGCCGACAAGGAACGCAAGGCAGCTGCCAAAGAGCTACAGAAGCTGGCGGCAGACCAGGGCGCAGAACTACAGCGCGTGGTCGACGAGCACCGCGGCGCTGTCGCCGAACTGGCGGCAACCCACCAGGGCGAGATCCGGCGCCAGGCAGACGAGAGTTCGGGGGCGCTCGCTGCTCGCGATCAGCGAGGCCGCGAAGAGCTCGCGAAGATCGTCGCGGCGCACCGTACGGAAGTTGAAGACCTGTCCGAAACCCACCGCGGCCAGGTGGAAAAGATGGCAGCCGAGCGGCAGGACGAGGTGCAGAAGCTGGTCGGACAGGGCCGCGCGGAGCTGGAGCAGGCTGACGAACGTCATCGCGCCGAAACCCAGGCGCGCATTGGCGAACTGCAGGAACAGATGAGCGCTGATCGGCGACGGGTCAAGGAAGAGCGAACTCGCCTCGAAGTAGAGTTGCGCGCCGAGATGGCCGCGCGAGAGTTGGAATTGATGACCTTGCTCGAAGTGGCCAACCGCAGCCTCGGCAAGAAGCTCAAGGAGCGCCTTGCCGCGCCCAGCGACTGGGTGTCAACGCCCGGACGAATGGGCCCCGCCGGCCGGCTCGCCCGACTATGGGCAGAGCACGCCGTCGATCAACCCACCGACGGTAGCGAAGAGTAGCCGGACTATGCGCGTCCTGATGGTGCATCCGCACGACATCTACTCGCCGCTGGAACCGTGGACGATCCGAATCACCTCGCTTGCCCGCTGCCTGACCAAGCTCGGTCACGAGGTCAAGGTCGTCTATCACCTCGCCGATGCGCAGCAACTGCCGGGCGACCTGCGATACCGCCAGGAGTTCCCCTTCGAAGTCATTCCACAGATCCGCCACATGGGGCTGGGCCTACGCAAGTCCCGAGAGATGGCGAAGCTCGCGAGCTGGGCCGACATCGTGCACGTGCAGAAGTGCCTCGGTCACGCGGCCCTGCCCGCTGCGGCGGCAGCGATGTGGCACGGCATTCCACTGCACTACGACTGGGACGACTGGGAGGCTGCGATCTACGAGGGCAGCGTCGGCCGCGACGCGCACTGGCGCCGCATCGACCGCTTCGAGCGGGCTCTTCCCGGCATCGCCGACACCGTCTCAGTAGCGTCCCTGCAGTTGCGTCGCCAGGCCCTGGCCCTGGGCTTGTCCGAAGAGCGCATCTTCGACGCACCGGTTGGCGCCGACCTCGAGCGATTCCAGTGCGGCGGCGATGGCACCGATGTTCGCGAGCAACTCGGGGTCAAGGGGCAGGTCACCTTGTACCTGGGTCAACTCGCCGGGGCCCATGCCGCGCCCCTGTTCCTCGAGGTTGCAGCGCTGGTCGCACAGCAGGACAGCGAGGCGAGCTTCGTGGTGGTCGGTGGCGGCCGAACGCTGCGAGACCTGCGCGACCAGGCCACCCGCTGCGGAATCGCCCACCGGGTGCACTTTACCGGCGCAGTGCCGCACCACCGGGTACCGGACTACCTCGACCTCGCGGACGTAGCGGTGGCGACCCTGCCCAACACCGAGCAGGCCGCCACCAAGAGCCCCCTCAAGGTGGTCGAGTACATGGCCGCCGGCAAGGCGATCGTCGCCAGTCGGGTCGGCGAGGTGGTGCGCTTCCTCGACGACGGCCGAGTCGGCCTGCTGGTCGAGCCCGAGTGTGCCGAGTCAATGGCCGACGCTGTCCTCGCTCTGCTCGGTGACGAACACCGCCGGTCCGAGCTGGGCGCCCTGGCCCGCGACCACCTGCGGCGCAAGCACACCTGGATGCACACTGCCCACACCCTGGAGCAGGCCTACGAGCATGCCCGCAGCCGACGGGGTCGGAGTGTGCACGGCCGTTCGCCGAGTCGCGGACTCGGCCCCGAGGGCCTGCCCAACGGTGACGCGGCGGACCGCGGATCGGGCACGACTCTGGCCGTCCCGCAGGCCAACGTCGCACCGCCCCCGCCCACTCCCATCACCACGGTCGCCGTCAAGGACCTGCTCAAGGCACCGGCGCAGCGTCTGCGCGGCTCTCTGCAGGGTCGCCTCGACCTGGTGGGCGTGTTCCAGGGAGAGCACGCCTACACCGGCCCGAGCACCATTCAGCTGGATGTCACCAACCGCTGCAACAACGACTGCATCGCCTGCTGGCTGCACTCGCCGCTGCTCGCAAAGACCGGTCCGAACGCCGAGGACCGAAGATCCCAGTTGCGCTTCGACGTGGTCCGACAGCTCATTGACGACGCAGCAGCGATGGGCACCCGCGACTTCTACATGGCCGGAGGCGGCGACCCCATCGTCTACCCCTGGCTGCGCGAGACACTGGAGCACATCAAGAGCCACGGGATGACCGCCGCAGTCAACACCAACTTCAGCCTCGCCGACGAGGAGTGGTGTGACTGGGCCTGCGACATTGGCCTCGACGACCTCACGATCAGCGTCTGGGCCGGCACCGAAGAAGCCTTCGACGCGACTCATCCCAACAAGACTCCAGCTGATTTCCAACGGCTCACGGAGCTCATCACCTACCTCAACCATCGCAAGCGTGAAGTGGGGCGCGGACCCACAGTGAAGCTCTACCACGTGGTCTCGAACCTCAACGCCCACGAGTTCGATGCGATGTACGAGTTGGCCGAGAAGACCGGCAGCGAGGCCGTCGAGTTCACGGTGGTCGACACGGTCCCCGGCTACACCGACGTCCTGCTGTTCGATGACAACAGCCGACAACGCCTGCTGCAGCAGAGCATCGAGCTACAGGAGCGCCTCAATCGGAGCGGCGAGAACAACCGCCTGTTCGGCTTCGAACAGTGGCTACGCCGGCTTCGCTGCAAGGGAGTCGTCGACGGCCTCGGCGACGCCAACATTGTGCATTCCTTCCCCTGCACCATCGGTTGGACCTTCCTGAGAGTGATGCCCGACGGCAAAGTCACTTCCTGCCTGAAGTCGCATCGCATCCCCATCGGCAACATCAATGAGCAGCGCCTGCCAGACATGTGGAACAACGAGTTGCAGCGCAAGTTCCGCCGCATGACCAACGTCTGTGAGAAGCGCGACCCGTGGTTTTCGAACATCGGCAACGACCCGAGCGCCGCCTGTGGCTGCGAGAAGAGTTGCGATGACCTGGGCCGCAACCTGGCGATGGCACGGCGGGTCGATGACCTGTCCCGTGCCGAGCACGCGCTGGTCCAGCACGCCAGCAAGGTGCTGCCGGCACCCCGTAAGTCGAGCGACTGACTGACCCCTGGGAGTCGTGGCACTGGAGGCCCAGTTCCGCTGAGGCCGCCACCTCGTAGCGCCAGCTGGCAAGCGGGCTCTTTCAGGACATCACCAGCAACGGCGCCCGCTATCCGAGAGCCTCCAAGGTCGCTTCCTGTAGCCGCAGCAGGGTCGGGCCCCATTCCCGCAGCAGCTTCCTGCTACGGGAGCGATCCACACAGCTCGGATCGCCCCAACCCTGCGTGTCCGCCGCCGATCCGACGCGGGAAAGCGCAGGATCGGTAGACGACCGTAACTCCGCGTGAATCGCCTGCAGCGAGTCTGTCGCCGCACCCCCGCGGCAAAGGTGCAGCACGGCCGGCCAGGCGCCGAACAACAGGTCGCGCGCCCACAGGCTGCTCGACTCACCAGTCCAACACGCCGCGCTCTCCTCGAGCAGGGCGCTGATCTCGGTCTCGAGGTCCGCACGAGTAAACAACTCTTGCCCGCCCAGCATCGCGGCAATGACATCTGCACCGACCAGCAACTGGCGATGAGCGCAGATCGCGAGGCGCTGCAGAGGACGGGCAAACAGTCGCCCTGCCAGCAGTCCTGCCAGGGCAGACTCGGTAAGCAGCACGGGACTGCCGCCCTCAGCAAGGATCGCTGCCCGCTCGCGAGCCGGCAGCATGGCCAGGTGCTGCTGCAGGTGTCGGCGCAGCGCCACCGCTTCCAGCAGCGGCGCATCATCGGGAATCACAGCAAGCAACCGCCACTGGTGACGAGTACCCCAGGGACCCGGCAACAGGTACAGAGCCCGCAGGCTACGCACCGTGGGGGCCGAGAGATCGGCGAGTAGGGGGACCACCAGCCGGCGGGCAGACTGGGCGGTGCGGGACGCGACAAAGTCCGCCTCGATCGGCGCGGGCAGGTCTGCACCAGCCCTCTCTCCAGCAAAGGCCGCGTGACACACTCCGATGGCGGCAGCGTGCTGGTCCGCGACGGTGGCATCCACGGCCGGAACTGGTGGGAAGCGGGCCGGCACCGCAACCTCGGCGAGCAGGTCCCGCAACTGCGCTGAAGCTTCCGCAACGTCCGGGCCCGGCGCGCCCGTGGCGAGCAGCTGGTGCAGCCTATCGAGATAGATCGACGACGCCCGGCGCAGCACAGAGGTTCGCAGTTGCACGGACGAAGCGGCGGCAACGGAGCCCGGCAGAGCCCCCCAATCCGCACGCTCAGGCAGGCTGCTCGCGTAGCTCGAGCATCTCTGCCACAGGTGCCACTCGGTCTCGCCCAGGGCGAGCAGTCGGTACGAAGGCTCGGAGAACTCCGCGGCCAACGCCTCCAGCAAGGCAGCACGCTGCTCCAGGGGGCTCGAAGCATGAACCAGGAGCGCTGTCGGAGCCTGTAGGGAATGGCGGCGGCCCTGCAATTGGACGACTGCGATCGGCTGGACCCCCTGCCGCCGAGCACAGTCCGCAATTGCACTCGCCGTGCCCATCGCAGGTGCGAGACCGGCCACCAGGCGGGTGACTGTCCGTCGCAGGGCGCCGCGTGAAACCGGTACCGGCAGGCTCAAAGGGGACTCCTATCCGTTGCTTGGAGGCGCACTCAGCTTAGCAGCCGTCTCAGCGAAAGCGCCCGAGCAGAAAACCAGCAGCGCCCTCGTCGTGCCAGCGCTCGCCATCCCGCCAGGCCTGCCAGGCTGCTCGGAAAAAGACCGCGGACTCGGGCGGCCAGGAGGCGAGATCCTGGTCTCGAAGTTCGAGAGCCAGTGCGCTGTTGGCAAGCTCCACCGCCGCACCTCGAATCAACTCGGTCTGCACTTGCGGTGGCTGCGTCTCGAAGTCGGGCACCGCCCCGGCGAACAGCGCCTCGGGATATGGCGGTGCCTGCTGGATGCCGCTGTCGACCAGCATCTGGCCGGCCAGCGAGCACAGCGGCCGGCTACCCCAGGAAAGAGGGCTGCACAGCATGGCGACCAGGGCCGTCTTCTGCTCCTTGAGGCGACCGTGATCCATGGCCTCGCCCACTCCGAACAGGTAAGGCTCGGCGAGACCTCGACCGAGGAACTCAGCCGAACGCCAGGCCTGCTCCAGCAGCTCGGCCGAGGTCAACTCGAAGCTGGAGAACATCTGGTCGCCCAAGGCACGGCCCATGCCGTGGACCAGCACCTGCGCATCCTCCCGGGAGGTCTTGCGACGCTCCATCAACTCGTCGAGAGCCCGCTTGTCGGCACCAGGCTCACGGCTCAACCGTTGCGGTCCGCTGCCCAGGTAACTACCAAGGGTGAACAGGTGGTTGCTGCGGCTGACAGGATCTGTCGTGCCGCAGTTCTCGTGGATCTCCTGGGGTGGGCCGCGGCCGGGCCCGAACATCTTGAAGTAGTAGTAGGGCTCCACTTCGCCGACCGTCGCCGGTGGGTCGCGGTCGTGGGCGACATCGCCGATGGCCTGCCAGATCCCCGAACCGGCGACCAGCAACAAGGCAGCAGCAGCGAGCCCACGGAACCTGCCCTGCCTCCACAGAACGCCCAGGCCCTGCGCCAGCAGCAGGGTCCAGAGCAGGTAGATGGGCACCAGGTAGCGGGGCGCGTTGACGCCGGGAGCGGCAGGCGGGAAGACCTGCGCCCACTCGGCGAGAATTGCCTCGGCGCGCAGAGGCGAGAGCACGTAGACCAGTGCCCAACTCAGCACCAGGGTCGCCACCACAGCGCTGGTGCGCCACTGGCGGCGGGCAGTGTGCACCGCGCTGGTCCAGGCCGGGTTCTTGGGAGGAAGCAGAGGCAATACCAGCAAAAGTGGGCCGAGAAACCAGGCCACCACCCAGAGCGTCGCGGTGTGGCCCGCACCGGGCCGTCCCGGCACCATCGAGTCCACGGCACTTTCCGGCTGCGCGAACAGCAGGCTCTTATACGGCACGCTCACCACCTCGCCGAGTTTTGCGACCAGGTCGCGGTCTGCCGAACCTATCTCCCGCACCTGCCACAGTGCCTTGCGCAGCAGGGGAAGAAATCCCCCCGCAGCATCAGGCGCCGAAGCAAGAAACAGGGCCAGTACATTGGCCAGCAGCAACACCGGGAACAGCAGGGTGCCCAGCGCAAAGCGCACCAGCGCGGGTCGACCGGCGGGTAGCAGCGCCAGGATCACCGCCGGCGCTGCGAGCATCACGGTACGCAGGTACCAGGCACCGAAGCCGAGGACGAGTCCGGCGACCAGAGGCTGCCAGGGCTTGTGCCGGCCCTGCTCGTCGGGCATTGCGACCGCCACTGCCAGCAGCGCGTACAGCAGCCCCGTGGTGTGGCCGCCGATGGCAGCGAGCATGCCGTCCTTCACCAGGAAGGGGGTTCCGGCGAGCAGTAGCAGAAACGACAGCGCAGCCATCGTCCCACCAGTCTTGCGCAGCAGCCACGCGCCGGTGACCGAGATACCGAGCACATAAGCCAGCGACAGCCACTGCCAGGCGAGCAGGTGGTCACCGAAGACAAGGAAACCCAGGCCAGTGAGCAGGCCATCCACGAGCAGCGAGCCCTGGTAGACGATCAACTGGTAATGGATGGCGTCCAACAGGTGCCCATGCCGCAGTTCTCGGCCGATGGTAGGCGTGATGAGGGCTTCCCCATCGATGAAGTAGGCCGGATGGCTGAGCAGCCGCACCAGGCAGGCAACGACCGGTAGGCCCAAGAGCAGCACGGTGGCTCCCTGCCGCAGGCGCCTATACCGCTGGAAGACGCCGTCCGGCTGCATCGTCCACGACTCCAATCCCAGCCCGCACCCGGCGACACGAAGTGCGCAATGCCGGGCACACCACCCACAGCCAGCACACCCGCGCTGCATGCGGGTCAAGGATGCCATAGCTGCGGATGGGACTTCCCGGGCGAGCCCCTCGGACTGGCTGCTAGAGTTCGGAAATGAGAAGCAAAGTGAACTCCGCTGGAGTATCCCGCTCCGCCCTCCTGCGGGGGGTACTCGCGCCCATCGCGCTGCTGCTGGCCGGCTGCGGCAACAGCAACGTGCTGTACGACTTCGACGGCGACGGAGTACTCGACGACCGCGACTGCGCCCCCGAAGACCCAAACGTTTCCCCCAACCAAACCAGCGACGACTGGGGCGACGACCTAGACAGTAACTGCGACGGCAACGACGGCATCGACGGTGATGGCGATGGCTTTCCAGCCCCCGGCAACGGCGTGCCCAGTGAGCTTGAAGACTGCAACGACAGCGACCCTGAGATCCGACCAAACGCCGAGGAGATCCCGAACGACAGCATCGACCAGGACTGTGACGGCCTGGACACCACCAGCCAGCCGGGCACGCCGGAGGTGACGGTCGGTCCCGTCAATCCGCGCACTGGCGACGACCTGGTGGCGTCGGTGGACTGGGATCTGGGCGTGTTCACCTTGATTTGGTCCGTGGACAACGTCCCACGCGACGACCTCGAGTCGCTGTTCACCGTGCCCGCCTCGGCGACGAGCCGAGACCAGTTCTGGCGGGCAACCGCCAGGGCAGCGGTGGGCGGCGAAATCCGGGAAGGCTCGGCGGCGGTGACCATTGGCAACACCCCACCGGTCATCAGCGAAGTCCAGGTCACGCCAGGCCAGGGAGGAACTGTGCTGACCACCTTCGAGTGTGACGGGACACGGAACGACGCCGATGATGACGGCATCTCCCTGGGCTATCGCTGGTACGTGAACGAAGCGCTGGTTGCCGCCACGACCTCATCCATCAGTTCCGAAGACGGTTTCTCGCGAGGCGACCGTTTGAACTGCGAGATCACCCCTGACGACGGCACGGACCAGGGCAGCCGAGTGCTCGGGACGGTGCCGGTGACCGTCGCAAACAGCGCGCCGAGCGAGCCTCCACTGACGATCGCTCCCGGTAGCGGCACGGCAGGCACCGAGCAGGACCTGACCTGCACAGTCAGCGCGGCCTCGACCGACGACGACGACGACGCCATCGGCTACCAGCTGGAGTGGCGGGAAACGAACGACTTTGCTCCCCGCCTGACACAGAGCTTCGTCCCGGGCGACACGCCGATCCTGGTCCTGGAAGCCAGCGAGACCACCCGTGGCGACGAGTGGACCTGCCGAGCCTGGGCAGAGGACGACAACGACCCCAGCAACGTCGTCTCTACGGCAGCGATCGAGATCATCAACACCCCGCCGACCGCTCCGGTGGTTCAGGTCGACACGACGGCACTGGTGCTCCCCACGCAGGACATCACCTGCTCCATTGCCACGCCCTCGTCCGATGCAGACGGTGACCCCATCAGCTACCACATGGAGTGGCTCGAGGACGGCAACAGCATCCCCTTCGAGAACACCAATGCCAGTGCCGGGGATACGCTCGTGCTGCCAGCACTGAGCTACACCGACAGCGGCGAGATCTTTTCCTGCGTGGTCACCCCGAACGACAACTTCGAGGATGGCGCCGCCGGCTCGGTGCCGGTGCAAATCTGTGGAGACACGCGGATCACCTTCCAGAACCCTACCGACTGGGTTCGAATCGGCAATGGCAGCATTCCCAACTACGGCACCACCGGCACCATCGAGGCGTGGATCTATCTCACGAGCACAGGGCACGGAAAGGTCTTTGGACACTGGCAGGACAGTGCGGCGGACCTGCAGTGGAACCTCACCCCTGGCGGGAAGTTCAAGGTCTACGTCCTGTACTCGATGCTCAGCGGTGGTCAAGCCGTGCAATTGGAGTCTCCGCCGGGTTCCCTTCCCATCCAACAGTGGCTGCACCTCGCCATGCAGTGGGGCAGCGCGGGCATCAGCATCTGGATCGACGGTGTGGAGAAAGACTCCAGCACCAGTGTGATTACACCGCTGACAGCCAACAACTGGATGTTCCTCGGCAAAGACGACAGTCGCTCAGGCCCCCAGAACGGTGCCTTCCTGGGCAGCATTCAGCAGTTTCGGCTCTCCAACATCACCCGCTACAACAGCAGCGGCGCCGGCCCGGCCGTCGAACTCGCCAACGACAGCAACACCGTCGCTCTGTACCGACTTGACGGGAGCGAGGTGGACGTCGCCAGCAATGGCGAGGATGTCCTCATGAGTTCCTCCAACCTGCTGAACATGGAGGTGACGTGCCTGAATCCGTAAACCAACCACGGCGCGCCGGGCCCGCCCAACACTAGTCCTTGCGAAGCAGGGCGGCGCGCGCCGCGGCCGCCTCGAGGAGCTCTGGGAAGGGCTGCTCGCAGGGTCCGGCAGCAGGATCGCAGTACTGCCAATTCAGACCTCGTACCAGCGCGTGCAGGCGCTCTCCTTGCCGTTCGCGCGGACACTGCCAGCCGCAGGGGCTCGTGCTCACCAGTACCGAGCGGGGCTCGGCTGCTGTCTCGAGCGACGGTGCCCCCGCCAGCAGCGGCGCGGACAGGTCAAGGCCGTCGAGAGCGACGCCCGCTCTGGGCTCGGTAGCCGGAACACCGACCAGGGCAGCCAGGGTCGGCACGAGATCGACCTGTTGGAAGATACCGCTGCGCACCTCGCCGGCGCCGCGACCGTCGGGCAGGCGAACAAACAGTGGGATCCGCACCAGCTCCGGGTGGGGCGGGCTGTGCAGCGTCGTGCTGGCATGGCCGATGCCATCGTGGTCGAGCAGCTCCTCGCCGTGGTCGGCAGACACCACCAGCAGCAGGTTGTCGATGCCCTCAAGGACAGCGAGCAGGCGACCGACAACCTCGTCCTCGTTCGCCAACTCCGCTGCATACAGGGCGCGGATAGGCTCTTTCAGCCAGCCGTGGCGACCGGGAAAGTCCGCGCGCGGCACAGTGTAGTGCTTGCGGGCACGGTTCAGGATCGGTGAGTCGGGTAGGGCCGAAGGCAGACCGAGCTCCTTGAGCCGGGAGGCTTTCGCACTGTAGGGAGCGTGGATCCCACGCAGGTGCAGCCAGACAAAGGCAGGAGCCTCCTGGGCAGCCAGGGCTCGACTCAGCATCTCCTCTGGGGACAGGGAGCGATCCAACTCGTAGCGGAAGCCAAGGTTCTTGTAGTTCTCCTCGGAGTCGCCGGCAAAGCCCCATGTGGCGTAGCCCGCCTCGCTGAGCGCGTCGAGGAAGGTGCTCGCGGATTCCGCCATGTTCACGCCGCGCTGCTCGACACCGTGCACCGAGGGATGCAGGCCGGTGAGGAACGAGACCATCCCCGGCGAGGTCCACGCGGCGTTAGCAAAGACCTGCTCGAAGGTCACCGAGCTCTGGCGTAGCTGTTCGAAAGCAGGCACGGGAACCGGTGGTTCTCCCCATGGCCGCAGGTGATCAGCACGCAAGGCATCGACCGTGATGAAGACAATGCTGGCTCCGGCATACGGGGCCTCGGCCGGAAGCACAGGCTCGCTGTGGGTCAGCGCCGGGATCGACTGCGCCGGCTCCGCTGCGATTGGTGGCGAGTTCTCGAACTGTTGTGCGGGCACGACGGGCGGAGCCTCAGCGAGCGGCATGGGCATCAGCCGAAGTCCCAGCCACAACAGCACAAAGGTTGGTGCTGCGAGCCAGCAGCGGCGGCCCCCGGAGACCAGCAGGACGGTTGCCAGACCCACGCCTGAGTTGGCGAGCAGGTCACGAAGGTCGAACACGCGCGACGGGAACAGCAGCTGCAGCAGCTCGTCGCCCGCGCCGATCGCCAGCGCCAGCAGCAGCGCGCGGCCAATGTTCCGGCCCGAAGCCAGCCAGGCCAGCACTCCGACCAACAGGTAGGTGGCGAGATGGACGCGCTCCTCGGGCTGCGCCCAGACCTCCAACAGCAGCGCGGCCGCCAACGCTGCCAGCAGCACTGCGCCAGGAGCAACCCTATCTGCAGTACTGAGGCTGCGCAGCAGGGCTACGAGAGCAGCCACAGCTACCGAGAATGTCGCCACCACCGCCAGCAGGAGCAGCTGCTCGGCGCGCAGCCACTCGGTCAGGGAACGCGTCAAGCCGAGGCTGCCGTACAAGACAGCGACCAGCCCGAGCAACAGTCGAGATGCGAGCCCTCGACTCACCGCGGCAGGGCCTCGAGGAGCCTGGGCCCGACCACATCCCAGGTAAACTGCTCTGCCACTCTGCTCGCCAGTACGCCGCCGGGATCGCGACCGCGCCGCCAGGCTGCCGACAGGGCGTTCTCCAGGGCGCCCGGAGCGCCGGGATCGAACAAGAACAGGCCCTCGCTGTCACGGCCCAGGTACTCGGGCGCGTGGCCCGTATCCGAAGCAACCACTGCCGCGCCGGCCAGGGCCGCTTCCAGGCTGACCCGGCCTACCACCTCGGTCCACGATGCGAGCACATGAACGCGAGCCTGTGTCATCAACTGTCGCAACTGCGGATAGGGGAGAGCGCCGAGCCACAACGCCCGGTGCACCCCCCGCGCGCGCAACAAACGCCGCAGGCGCGCAGCGTACAGCGCATGGCGAGGCCCCGGCGACGCTCCGGCGAACACGACGGGAAGGTCCAGCCGCTCGGCCGCCTGGGCAACAGCCAGGCTGTTCTTCAGGGGCTCGATGCGGCCTGCACAGAGCACGAAGTCACGACCATCCAGGGGCAGGGCAGACTCTGCACCACCCACGCCGAGCGCAGGGATCGCCACCGGAACCACTCGCGCCCGGCCGCCCTCGACAGCGAATCCCAGCTCGCGCTGCAACAGCCCCGCCTCGGCCTCGTGAGCAAGCAGGACCCGGTCCGCAAGGCCCAGCACCTGGGCGGCACGGGCACGGACTCCCGACCTGCCCCAGCGAAGGGCCGCATACCGGTCCGGGTCGCGAAGCAGCTTTGATGCCAACCGGTCCAGGCCGCGTCGGCCGTGCCGGTGATAACGCTGCAGCGGGTGATACAGGGGCACGACTACCAGCGAAGCGCCAGCCTGGGCGGCCCGTTCGGGCAGGCTACCCCAGTCATGGCAGCGCTGGATGTTCGCAAGCACCACCAGGTCGCCCGATGCCGGACACACGCTGTCGGCAGAGTTGCTCTCCTCGACCCGCCAGCCACCGTCGCGCAGCAGGCTGCCCATCTCGGACAGCTGCATGTGGTCGCCACCAGGCCTGCCCGAGGCGTCACGCCGACCGACAAGCCAGGCGCACCTCATGACCGCAAGGCCTCTACGAGCTGCGCCAGGGAGCCAACGCCCGCAGCAGCCAACGCACCGTGCTCCCGCCTGGTGTAACGAACCAGGGCCTCGTGCGACGCGCGCCGGCGCGCTGAATCCCAACCACGGTGCCCGACATGCACCATTGCCACATCCTCGACGCGAAGCACTCGGTAGCCCCTGCCAACCACCCGGGCACACAGTTCGAGGTCGGTGCCGTGAAACCAGAAGTCCTCGTCGAAACCGCCCAGTTCCCGCAGGACCTGGCGGTGACCAAGCAGAAAACAGCCCATCAGCCAGCCCACCTCGGTAAGCCCACCGACCGAAGACGAGACTTCCCGCGCAGCGAGACCCACGTGCTCCGAGAGCAACCTCCCCGGCGCTGGAAGGTGCCAACCGTTGCCCTGGTGCTCACCTCCTGGGTACAGCAACCTCGGGCCCACCAGCCCGGCATTCGGCTCCGAGGAAAGGATCTCGAGACAGCGGCCTATGATCTCTGCGGTGGGCAGCGTGTCCGGGTTCAGAAACAACACGGACTCACCCGAAGCAGACTCGAGTCCCAGGTTGTTGCCCACGGAGAAGGCGGTGTCTTCGCGAAGAGGCAGCACCTGGACGGGCAACCTGGCCGCAAACGACTGCACGACCTCGAGGCTGTGGTCCCGCGACGCGTTGTCGACCACGAGCACCTCGTGCAGCGCTGCTGGCGGGTCCTCTTGCAGCGCTTCGAGGCAACGCGCGAGGTGCTCTGCGTCGTTGCGGCTGAAGATCACCACCGACAGGCTCATTGCCAACTCCGTTGCGGCGCGTCCTGAGCCCCGCCCTGGGCCCTCGCCCAGCCGACAAGGTAGCCGAGCATTCCGGCCCCGCAAGCGGCCCCTCCCAGCAAGGCCTCGCCGGGATCGCCGCGCCGTACCAGCGCCGCAACCGGGGCGCGGACCAGTTTGCGACCCATTCCGAGCACCAGGGCGGCTGCCTGCGGCTCCCCGATGGGAGTACGCAGCGTCGCGCGCATCCCCTCGCGACAGTGCCGGTAACAGCCACGCAGGAGTGTCATGCTGGAGTCCCGTCGAACGTGGTGCACCACGATCTCCGGCTGGTAGCGCAGTCGGTGTCCTCGGGCGCGCAGACGACGACCCAGATCGACGTCCTCACCGTGTGTGCGATGACTGGAGTCGAAGCCGCCGACATCACGCAGGACAGCGACTCGGTAACTGGCACAGGCGCCCACGAGCATCGGCGCATCCAGCAGTTCCCGGCTGCCCAGGCCCTGTTCCCAGAATCGTGCACGCCAGCGATCGGCGCGACTCTGTGGCCGAAGCTCCAGGTTCCGACCACCGACTCCGGCAAGGCGCCCTTCCCCCAGCATGCTGCAGACGCGGCGCAGGTAGTCAGGCGGCGGACGAACATCAGCATCGAGAAAGGCGGCCACCTGGAAGCCGAGTTGCTCGCAGCGCCGCCACAAGCTGTTGCGGGCGGCACCCAGACCCTGGTTGCGGTCGTGCGTAATGACCTGGAAGCCCGCCGCTTCGAGTCGCTTTCCGGTTCCGTCGTCACTGCCATCGTCTACCGCGAGCAGCACGCCGGGAGCCGGATCGAGCGCAGCGATGGCCTCGGCAAAACCATCCAGGGCCTCGCGGTAGCAGGGCACGCACAGGGCAACCGACTCTGCAGAGAGCGCTGTCATGCATGTCCCCCGTACAGCTGCAGCAAGGTGCCGGTGTGCTCTTCGAGACTCGGAGCCCCAGGCCAGCTATCCATCCGTGCCTGCATTTCGATGCCGTCGTTCAAGACGGCCCTCATTGCGGCCGCCAACGAGCGGGCATTGCCCGGTTCGAACAGCATACCGTTGACCTCGTGCGTGACCATTTCCGGAAGAGCGCCGTGATCGGCCGCGATCACCGGCACCCCGGCCATCAACGCAAGGTTGGCTGTCCGCCCGAAGCTCTCACGCACCCGCGACGGAACGAGCAGCGCTGCGGCACCGTCGAGCAGAGCGAGCAGACCTTCGGGTTGGTAGCGACCGTGAAACGAGATGGACAGGCCCCGAGCGCGCTCCTGCAGCCGCTCCTCGAACTCCCGCTCGCGGGGAGCCGGCGGTGCCGGCGCACCACCGCAGATACTCAGCGAGACAGACTCGCCCTGCAGCAAAGCGATTGCGTCAACGGCCAGGTCAGCACCTTTGGCGTGCCGCAGGTCTCCTGCGAACACGAAGCGACAGTCGCTGACAGCCTCGGGCAACTCAGCAAATCGGTCCGGGCGAGGCACCGCGGGGGGCAACACCTGGATCCGGGCTTCGTCAGCACCCTCGGAGACCAGGATGTCGCGCACGTACTGCGATGGAGCGAGCAGTTGATGACACTGCCCGAGGGCACCGAAGTAGCCCGCATAGCGCAGGCCGAACACAGGCGCAGCAAGGATGCCCTTCACGCCGCCGTAGCACGAACCGCACGCCGAGCCGAGTTGGGGCCCCTCGCATGCCTGCCCAGCGCCATCGTGCAGGTGGGTCCTCGGACAGATGGCGAACAGGTCGTGCAGTGTCCACAAGACCCGCGCACCGAAGCGCCTGGCCTCCTCGGGGAGGCGATGGCTGAGGCCCTGCAGGCTGTGGAAGTGAACGACCTCGGGTTCGTGCTCCGCGAGTACCTTGCGAAACTCCTTCACCAGCGGGCCGTCTGCCATGGGTTCGGCGAGCCGGGCGGCCAGCGAATCCACGCCCGAACGAGCAGAGGGGACGTCGCCGAGCATCGCGTGCACCACCACGTCCAGACCACGACTTCGCAGGGAGGCGCTCAGTTCACGGATGTGCAGGTCCAGGCCCCCTCGGGCCGGACTTGGCAGCACATCGGTAAGCAGAAGCACCCGCATCCGTTCCTCCAACAGGAGCCCCCCGGCAGAGAGGAGCACCGTCTCTACCTTGCCAGGGCCGGCGGCGAAGTGAACAATGAACTCGTCCCACCGACGGGCAAAGCGAGCCCCATGCCCCAGATTTCGCCACCAGATCTCTCTGCCATAGTGGTCGCCTACGACAGCGGTCCGCAACTGCGCCGTTGCCTCGACTCCATCCGCCGAGAGGTGCGTGCAGAGGATATCACGGTCGAGATCGTGGTCATCGACAACGGCCCGGGCAAGCCCAGCACGGACGACCTGCTGGGGGCAGCCGACATGGTCGTCTTGCACAATGAGCGCAACGAGGGCTTCGGCGCCGCGGCGAACCAGGGCTTTCGCTGCTCGCGGGCGCCGCTGGTGCTGCTGATCAATCCCGACGCCGAGTTCGAAGCGGGCTCCCTCGCGCCCCTCCTCGAGACGCTCCAGGATGATCCCGGCGCCGACCTCGCGGCCCCCGCCCTGCTCTTACCCGATGGCACGCGCCAGGAGAGCCCAAGGCGCTTCTATCGGCCAGCCACTGTGCTCGCTCGACGCACCCCCCTGGGCCGCACCGCGGCGGGCCGCAAGCTACGCCAGGAGCACCTGTTGCAGGACACTGGCGTAGATACTGCGCGAGCGGTCGACTGGGTCAGCGGCGCAGCGATGCTCCTGCGCCGAGAAGCCGTGCCGCAACGAGGCCCCTTCGACGAGCGCTACTTCCTGTACTTCGAGGACGTCGATCTCTGCCGTCGCCTGCGAGGTGCTGGACGCAAGGTGCGCTTTCAGCCGAAGTCGCGGGTGCGGCACCAGTTCGGCGCGGGCAGTCGACGCCAGGTGCCGTGGAACCCACTGCTCTGGTACCACCTGTACTCAGGAGCACTGTACGGACTCCGCTGGAGCCCCGGCTGGTGGCGAAGTCGCTGGTGGCGAACTGCCGCCAACCGCATCGTCGGCACCGCAGTCACCGCAGGCATCCTTGGCAGCTGCGCGCTGGCTCTGCCCTGGCTGGCAGGCCCGGCACTCGGCCTGAGCGTCCACTGGAGCCCGGCACTGCTGGTTGCTCTGGCGCTGGCAGGCACGATGCTCCTGCCGGCCAGTCCGCTGCCCCTGGCGGGACGCGCACCCATCCCCGGGCTCCCCGCGACCGCCGCCTACCTCGCGCTTGCGGGCGCCAGCGTAATCGCGGTGTTCGCTGCACTGGGTGGAAGCACAGTGCAGCTCAGCGGGCTGGCTCTCACCGCAGCCTGGGCGCTGCTTGCTGCCGCCGTCCTGAACGTTCTGCGGCGCATACGACGCGCAGGACTACGCCGGCTGCGACGAGCGGGGGCAGGACACGTGAGTTGCCTCATCGCCGGCAACCCCGAAGCAGCGTCGACTCTGGCCGAACGACTCGGCGAGGACCGTAGCGAGGGACTGGCAACTCTAGGCTTCGTTGCCCTGGACCCCCTGTCCACGGGCGGCCCGACCCCCCGACTGGGCTGCTGGTCGGACGTGGTCGCAGTAGCCGCCGACCTGCGTGCAGAATCAGTACTGCTCGTTGGCAACCCGGAAGAATTGGCGCAAATGGCAGGTGAGGTCTGCACGCTGCGCCGGGCGGGCGTTGTGGTGACCTACGTGATGACCGGGGCCAATGAACTCCTACAGCCGGAACGCGCCCTGCGTCTCACCGGTTACCCGGCCCTGCCGTTGGGAAGCGGCGCCGAGGCCCGGGCGATGGAGGCCTGCTCCCGGCTGGCAGGGCGACTGGCTGCGGCAACCGGGCTGCTACTGCTGTTGCCCTTTGCCCCCGTACTGCTCGCGGCAGCGACGTTCGCGGCGCGCACATCGCCGTTCGTTTCCTGCGAGCGGATCGGCCAGGGCGAACAGTTGTTTTCCATGTGGCGGCTGCGTAGCGGACCCGGTGCAGAGGGCTGCGAGGGAGGCGGACGGCTCGGCCAGCTGCTGCGAAGGTTCCACCTCGACGAACTGCCGCAGCTGTGGAACGTGCTCTCTGGCGACATGGCGCTGGTAGGGCCACGCCCAATCGCCCCGGGAGTGGCGGCGAAGCTGCATGGCTGGCAGCGAGCCCGGTTCCGCGTGCGACCGGGAATCACCGGGGTATGGCAACTGGATCGACTGCGGCGTTGGCGGCTCGAAGAGATGATTGACTCGGACCTGCTGTATGCCCTGCGCTGGTCACCCGCCCTGGACGCGCGGATCCTGAGCGAGACCCTGCTCGGTCGGAGGAATCCCTGAGACCGCACGACAACGGAACTGCCGACCTGGTGGTGGAACTGTGTTCTGGAACCGCGCCGAGCAACTTCCTCAACTGGGACCAACTGCGTGACCTGCTCGACCAACACAGGGCCAGCGGCGGAACACGTGTTTGCTTTGCCGGCAAGGCCGAACCGCTGCTGCATCCTCGGGCCTGGGAGGCCCTCGACCTGAGCCTGGCGAACGGCTTCTTCACATCGCTTCACTCGAGCCTGGAGCTCAGCCTGGGCGCCACCGCCCAGCGCATCATCGACCTCGGCGTGCACCGACTCGTCGTGCCCCTTCCCGAGGCGAACTGCGAGATTCCCGAGCACCTGCTGGAGCTCTGCCGACTGCGCAGCGACCGCCCGGTGCTGCGCCTGCAGTGGCAGGTTACAGACTCGAATGCCGCTGACTTTGATTCCCTGCTCGAGGCGGCGCGGGCCTCCGCTGTGGACGAGCTCGAGTTGTTCACGAGCGGTGACGAGGCACTCTCCGCTGACACGGTGTCGGCACTGCTGCCTCGGACCAGGCGACTGCGCCTGAACGCACCGTGGCGACGACCGCGGCTGGTCGACGGCGAGAGTCTCATCTCTGCGCTGACAGCACTCGCGCCGAGCGTGGGCACACTGCCCGTCGTCGAGAGCGAAGCAGCCAACGCTGCCCGAAAAGAGCAGCGAGACGAGCCCGGGGAAGCAAAACCGAGGACCAGGCGGGGACTGAGCTTCCCGACAGACAAGCCGGCGATCTCCGTGGTAGTTCCCACCCACGCCGGCTCCGCGCAGTGGCTTCCGGAATGCCTCGAGGCAATTGCCGAGCTACGCGGTCCGGTGCCGGAAGTTTTGCTGGTCATCGATGGGCCGGCCCCCGAAATCAAGTCGTTGATACGCGAGCTGCTGCCCGCCGCCCGGCAATTGCAGCTCCCTCGCAATCGTGGCTTCGCGGAAGCAGCCTCTGCAGGTCTACGAACTGCTCGGGGCGAACTCGTCGCGCTGCTCAACGACGATGCGGTGCCCGATCCGGACTGGCTCGAAGCCATCACGAGCGCAGCTGCGCGGCACCTCGATGCTGGCTTCTTCGCATCACGAGTCCTGCAACATGGCGCACCCCAACTCATCGACTCGGCCGGGCATGGCCTGTGCCGCTGGGGCGAGGCTTTTCACATCGGCGCCGATGCCGAAGATGGCCCCCGGTTCGACCTCGAACGCTGGGTGTTCGGGGCACCTGCCTGCGCCGCCGTGTACCGACGTGCACTCATCGAGGACTGTGGCGGCTTCGACACTGCCATGGAGGCCTACCTCGAAGATGTCGACCTGAGCCTGCGAGCCCAGCTGCTCGGCTTTCCCTGCCTGTACGTCGCCGATGCCCGAGTCCGGCACCGCGGCAGCAGCTCCTACGGCTTCGGCAACGGCAGCAGCAGGGCTCGACAGCTGGCGGCCCGCAACCGGATTCGACTGCTGCTTCGCTCCATGCCCGCGAGCACGCTGCGGGCAGCCGGCCCAGCCGCTGCTGTCTCGATTGCAGCCGAACTCGCCCGCTCCCTGCTGCGTGGTGACGCGCCCCTGGCCACAGCGGTGGGCACAATCGAAGGCCTGGGTGCGGCGGGGGAGACCATCTCCGAGCGCCCCCTCGCCCAGGGGCGGCGCCGCGTAGACGACCGCTGGATGCGCGCCGTTCTGCGCAACTCCGAGCAGCGCCTCTGCGAGTTGGCAGAAGTGCCCGGTGCAGGACACCTGCGCCGTCAAAGAGCTACCCTGGCACGCAGCCTGACCGCCCTGGTAGACCTGCACGAGGGGTGGTTTTCGGCGGATGGTTCCAACTCGGGAGCGTAAATGAGAGTCCTGGTTACGGGCGCCGCCGGATTCATCGGCAGCCACATCGCTGACGCGCTGGTTGCCCGGGGCGACGAGGTCGTCGTGCTCGACAACCTGAGCAACGGCCGGATCGACTTCGTTCCCGAGCGCGCCATCTTCGTCGAGGGGGATGTACGCAACGAACAGGACATCGACCGTGCCTTCACCGCATGGCCGAACGGCAAGGTCGACGCCGTCTGCCACATTGCCGGACAGGCCTCTACCTTCCGCTCCTTCGACAAGCCCGCCTGGGACATGGAGGTCAACGGAGTCGGCACCGCACGAATGCTGGAAGGCTGCCGCCGGCACGGAGCACGGACCTTCCTATACGCATCCTCGATGACCACCTACGGCACACCCGAGTCGATCCCCGTGAGCGAAGACGCAGCCTGCCAACCGCTGTCGTACTACGGCATCACCAAGTGGGCCGCCGAGAAGTCGGTCCTGCTGTCGGCAACCCAGGGGCCCGCGGAGGAACGACTCCGTGCATGCGCCTTTCGCATGTTCAACGTCTATGGAGAGCGTCAATCCTTGACCAACCCCTACCAGGGCGTGCTGGGGATCTTCATCGGCAAGGTCCTGCGCGGCGAAGACATCGCCATCTTCGGCGATGGTGAGCAGAGCCGCGACTTCGTCTACGTGGGAGACGTGGTCGCTGCCTGGCTGGCCGCACTGGACCAACGCGACCTGCGCGCTTCGGTCTACAACCTGGGAACCGGCACCCGGACCAGCATCAACGAGTTGTGGCGCCTCGCAGTACGTGCCTGTGGCGCCGACCCCGATGCCTGGCCGGTGTCGTACAGCGAAGGTCGGCCGGGCGATCAGCGCCACATGTCCGCGGACATCTCTGCGGCTGCAAGGGGCCTGGGCTGGAGTCCGCAGGTCTCCCTGGAAGAAGGGGTCCGCCGCGCGGTGCAATGGGCACAGGCTGACTCCGGGGCCACTCCGGATGGCTGAGAGACGCGACGGGGGCGCTCCTACCGTCGACGTGCTGGTACCGACATGGAGGCGCCCGGACAAGCTCGAGCAAGCGCTAGCGAGCATTGCTAGCGCCGCACAAACCTGTAGCGATCGTCTGCTTGTCGAGGTCTACGTGATCGGCGAGAAAGACGGTAGCGGCGCCGGTCCGGCAGCAGCCCGAAACCTGGCCGCGGCGCGCGGCAACGGCGAGTTCATTGCCCTGCTCGACGACGACGACCGCTGGACTGCTGGCCGTCTCGACAACGCGATCAAGATCTTGCGCACGAATCCTGAGGTGGCGTTGTGCTGCGGGGACATCGAGATGGCCGGCGGTCGAGCCCTCTCGGGCAGGCTGGCGGTTCCGCCGCAAGGTGCGACCTACAGTCACCGAGAACTCGCGCTCGACTGCTTCGTCTGCGCCTCTACGGTCACCTTGCGAAGAGCAGAGTGGGAGCAAGCTGGCGGAATGAACGAAGAGCTACGCCGAGCCGAAGACTATGATCTGTGGCTGCGAATGACACAGGGCGGCCGCAAGATCTACGTCGAGCCCGCAGTTCTGGCCCACTACGGCGAGCAGGGCAGCCGACTGTCAGCGGATCTTGTCGCCATGGCTCGGGCGACACGAGACGTTCTCAATCGGTCCGCATCCGTGCGCCCCGATCGTCCGTGGCGCGACCGACTGGGCCGCCTCGATGCAGTCATTGCCCATGGTCTCGCCCTCGAGGGACAGCCACGCCAGGCCCGAACACTGGCCCTGGATGCGGTGCGCTCCGCACCGAAGGCTCGAGTCGCCTGGACCGCCCTCGCGAGGGCTCTGAAGACAGGGTTTCGCTAGCTGGGAGCCAGCTTCTGGAGATCGACCTCGCGCGCCAGGACCTTGCTTGGGTTGAGCACACCCGAGGGGTCCCAGGCTCTGCGTAGCGTGCGCTGCAGGGCGATCTGCCGACTGTCCTGCTCCCAGGGAAGGAAGCGGCGCTTGAGCAGACCCAGCCCGTGTTCCCCGGAGATGGTGCCGCCGAGGTCCAGGGTCGCCCTGATCACCTCGTCCGCTGCCTTCTCTCCTCGTTCGGCGCCACCTTCGTCGTACCAGAGGATGTTCACGTGCAGGTTGCCGTCGCCTGCATGTCCGTAGGTGGCCAGAACCAGGTCACGGCGCTCCGCGATCGGCGCAAGGGCATCGACCAACGCCGGGATCGAGCCGACGGGGACGGCGACATCCTCGCTGAGATAGCCCACCGCTCCCTGCTTTACCAACCTGCTCAGACGGCGACGTAGCTCCCACAGCGAGCGGCGCTCCTCCTTGCCGTTTGCCGTTCTCACCGCCAGCGGCGCCTGCGCGCCAAGATCGTCGACGAAACGCTCCAGCAGGAGTTCTGGCTGGCCAGGCTCACCGTCAAACTCGACCAGCAACAGCGCTCCCCAGGATTCCTCGATGTCCAGCAAGCCCGTGGCGCGCACCCGCGCCAACGTGTGGCCGTCCACCAGTTCCAGTGCCCTCGGGCTGAGGCCACGCAGCCGAGCCTGTGCCACCGCTGCGGCCGCGGCCCGAAGTCCGTCGAATGCCAGCAACGCGGTGCCCACTTCACGGGGGCAGGGCACCAGCGCCAGGCGTATGCCCGCGATCACCGCCAGAGTCCCCTCGGAGCCGACCAACATGCTGGTGAGGTCGTAGCCCGTGACTCCCTTGGGCTGCCTTCGACCGGTCTCGATGACGCTGCCATCTGCACAGACTGCGGTGACCCCGAGCACGAAGTTGCCGGTCACGCCGTACTTGAGGGCAACTGGACCACCGGCATTGGTAGCGACGTTGCCTCCGAGGGTGCAGGTGTCCAACGAGTTCGGGTCCGGCGGATAGAACAGCCTATGCTCCCCGGCCATCTCGTCACGGAAGGGCCCGGTGATCACTCCGGGCTCCACCTCGGCATAGCCGTGTTCCGGTTGGACCGAGCGGATCCGCGCCATCTCCGCCAGCGACAGGACAATGCCACCGGACTCCGGCACGCATCCCCCCGCCTTGCCAGTACCAGCTCCACGTGGGGTCACGGGGATCCCGTGGCGCGTGGCCCAGCGCAGCGTCTCCTGGATGTCCGGCACCGACAGCGCCTGCACAACCGCCAGGGGCACGACGGGAGCCATGCCCGACTCATCGCTGCCGTAACCGACCAGTGCATCCGGGTCGCGCAGCAGTCGCCCCGAAGGCAGCGAGTCCTGTAACTCGCCGAGCGCCCTCTCAGCCATCCCTGCGCTCCCAGCAATAGACCGGGAGTTTCGGGCCTGGCGCGGCGTGGGGGTCGGCGCGTTGCTCGTCCGGATCCTGCAGGTCGTAGGGGCGAGTGGGCACGTTCAGAACCAGGGACTCTGCCTCGCTGAGACACTTGAGCCCGTGCCAGACGCCGGGCGGAATCAGCACCAGGGAGTGCTGCCGGTCACCGAGCACCTGCTCGACTACCGCCCCGAAGGTCGGCGAGTCTTCGCGGCCATCGATCAGAACGAGCAGGGTCTGGCCAACCAAGCCCACCATGCGGTCAAACTGGCTGCTGTGACGATGCCAGGCCTTGACCACGCCCGGGTGCAGAGACGTGACATAAACCTGCCCGAACTCGCTGCCAAGCAGGTCGACCTGATCACCGCGCAACAAGACCGACAGACTGCCGCGCTGGTCTGTGAACCAGCCCAGGTCCTGGACCAGGACACCATCGATGGCAGTTGCTGCCGGTGCAGCCTTGGGGTTGGGGTTTCCAGGCACGGCGCAAGGATAGACGATCCGTTGCGGTGGGGCCCGCCAAGCCGTTCAGGGCGAGGCTGCCGGGGCCATTCGTTGCCAGTCCTCCAGCACCGGCAGACCCACCTGCCGCGACCAGTCCATCGTCGCACGGACATCAAGGCTGCTGTCCAGGGGCCGCAAGGCCTGCTGCGAGCTGCCACGAACGGCGTAAGCCGGACACGGGTGCTGCTCGAGGTCGTCAATGACCGGCAGGTGGCCATAGCCACGCTGGGCCAACAGCCAGGCAGCCCACTCACCGCGAGTCACTGGCTCGCAGCCAGCTGGATGCAGAATCCGAGGCACCGAGGCGTCCGTAAGGACAGTCCCGGCCAGGCTGAACAGCCAGCGACTGAGCCCCGGAGTCATGGTTGGCCGGCTGCGCTGCTGCGCGAGGACCGCGATCTGCTCGGCACCGGCGCGAACCTGGGAAAGCAGGTAGCGAACGAAGGTGTCCTCGCCCGGCTCGGTCAGCCAGGAGAGCCGCACGACCGAAGCCCGTCCCCCAGCCGCAAGCACCTCCGCCTCACCCTCGGCCTTGCTGCGTCCATAGGACTGCAGCGGAGACGGCACACTGTGCTCGGCATAGGGCGGCCCTCCCTCGCTCGGATCTCCAAACACATAGTCGGTCGAAATGTGCAGCAGGGGCACAGCCTCCAGGGAGCAGGCCCGCGCCAGCCAGCCCGGCGCCTCGCCATTCACTCGCCGCGCGCTGTCCGGGTCCTGTTCGCACGCATCAACCCATGCCATGGCCGCCGCGTTCAAGACGACGTCGGGGGCGGTCGCCTTGATCCAGTTCCGCCAGTCACGAATCGCGGCGGTACGCAGGTCGAGCTGTTCCCGGCCCGGCGCGAGCACCGTCCAGGAAGCCGGTGCGGCACGGAGCAGCGCCGAGCCGAGACGGCCCGTTCCCCCCAGCAGGAGGAGACGCCGAGCACTCACCTCGCAGACAACCAGGACGAGCCGTATTGGCTACGGAAGTAGTCGGTCGATTCTGGATGCCCCAGCGCACGATCCCAGAAGTCGCCGTGCTCGCGCGACCAACGCGCGGTCGCAGCCAACCCCTGTTTCCAGGAATAGCTCGGACGCCAGGCCAGTGAGCGACGAGTCACCGTGTCGCTGAGCTTGTAGCAGCGATCGTGTCCGGGGCGATCTGCTGCAGCCTGCAGGAGGGTCTCGCCCACAGCACCAGGGAACAAGGCTGTGTACCAGTCCCGCAAGGTCTGTTCATTGCTACGGGGAGAGCCGCACTTGAGGTGATAAATCGCGCCACGACTGCCGCCTCGCGCCGCTGCGAGGATGCCCCCAGCATGGTCGTCGACATGCAGCCAGGTACGCTGCTGCTGGCCATCACCATAGACCCACATCGGCTTGCCCTGGCTCCAGCGCAGGGCCGCCAGGGGCAGCAGCTTCTCCGGAAACTGCCCGGGGCCGTAGGTATTGCAGCCTCGGGTAATGAGCCCATCGAGCCCGTGGCTACGCACCGCAGCCAGGACCAGGGCGTCAGCACAGGCCTTGGAGATCGAGTAGGGATTGCTGGGATCGGTGGCATCCGTCTCCCGCGCAGGGCTTCGCCCATGGCGGTCGCCGTAGACCTCGTCGGTAGATACCTGCACAAAGCGCTGGACCCTGGTCGCCAGCGCCGCCTTCAACAACACCGAAGTGCCGACGACATTGCTGCGTAGGAAGGGGCTGCAGTCCTGCAAAGACCGATCAACATGGGACTCGGCAGCAAGGTTGATGACCAGGCCCGGCCGAAAGCGGTTCATGACTCGGTCCACCAACTGGGTGTCGGCGATGTCGCCCTCGACGACCTCAAGTCGGCCGAGTGCTCCGAGGGCCGCCAGAGCGGCCGGATGGGCGGCGTAGGTCATCGCGTCGAGGACGACCACGAGGCGGTCGGGCTCGGCCTGCAGCAACTGTGCGACAACACTTCGGCCGATGAAACCAGCGCCGCCGGTGACCAGGCAGGTGGAGTGACTAGCTACCATGCGCACCAGTGTAGCCGGGGATCAGGTGAGTCTCAGCGTGGATGCACCTGCACCAGCCAGCACTTGAGGTAGCGGGCCTCGGGAAATGCCAGCGGCACCGGGTGACAGGGGCTCTGATCGCCACGGCTCAGCACTCGTAGCTGGGAATCGGCCCAGCGCCCCGCCTCGGCCACGACCCGCTGAAAGCGGTCCTCAAACAGGTGGTGAGAACACGAAGCCAGCACTGCAAAGCCGCCGGGGCGGACCTTTCGCAGGACGTGGGCAAACATCGTCCGGTAGCCACGCAATCCCGCAGAGACATCCTTCTTGCCGGGCATGAACGAGGGGGGATCACAGATCGCGGCATCCAGGGAGCGGTCAGGGACCTGGCGAAGGTACTCATCCACCGAGCTTCGCGTGACAGTGACCTTGCCATCCAGGCCATTGCTGCGCACGTTGTCTTCGGCCCGCTCGACCGCCGCAGCGGAGCGATCCACGCAGACCACCTCCTCGGCGCCTGCGCGGGCAGCCATCATTCCCCACTGACCCACGTAGGAGTACAGGTCGAGGACCTTGCCGTTGCCAAGGGCTGCTGCCATACGCCGGCGGTTCTCCCACATGTCGAGGAAAAGGCCTGTCTTCTGTCCCTGCCAGGCATCAAAGCTCACAACCAGGTCGTCGTCATCGCAGGTCCAGGGACTACCATCGGCTGCCGCGCTGCCGCCCCAGCCCAGCTTCACCTCTTGGGGCAGGCCTTCCAAAGTACGCCCGCGCCCATCGCACTTCCATAGTCCCGCCGCGATGCCGAAGTTTTCCTGCAGCAGACGCTCTACCCGCGGCCGCCAGCGATCCATTCCGGTGGTGTTGGCGCTCATCACCACCTGGGGCTCACCGCCCTGGACCTGGTAACGATCAATGATCAAGCCCGGCAGGCCGTCTGCGTCGCCGTGAACCCAGCGAAAGCTGGTGCGCCCGGGACAACTGCGGATGCGCTGCTCCAGGGCTGTCTGCAGGCGCTCCAGCAACCACTGGTCGTCGAGCTTGCGGTCCACGTCCCGGTCGCAGATACGAGCAGCGATCAGGGTCGCCGGGTGTCCCAGGCCGCGACCCACCGGGCTTCCTGCAGAGTCCAGCACTATGACCTCGCAGCCCGGCTCCATGCCCTGCGGGATCTCGCGCAGTTGGTTGCTGAACACCCAGGGATGCCCACGCAGCACCTTGTGCTTACGTCCGGGCTTCAGGTGCAGATGTACGGGCTGAGGAGAGTCGCTCATACCTTCTCCACTTCGGGAGCCCCGAGCAGGCCGGACGGACGGAAGGTCAGCACAGCCACGAGGATCAGAAACGCGATGGCGTCCTTGTAGTCATGGAACTCAGCATGTGGCCAGAGCTGGTTGGCATCTTCGCCGTATCGCCAGGTTCCAAGGCTTGCCCAGCCGAACTCCATGGTGGCCACGACCACCGTCTCGCTAAGACCGAGCAGGAAGCCGCCGAGCATGGCGCCGCGGATGTTGCCGATGCCGCCGAGCACCGCAGCAATAAAGGCCTTGAGTCCGATGATAAAGCCGTCATTGAACTTCACGCCGCCGTAGCGAAGTCCGTACAGGATGCCGGCCGCCGCCGCGAGGGCGGAGCCCACCATAAACGTCATCGCGATCACACGGTTGACGGGGATGCCGAGCATCATCGCTGCCTCGGGGTCCTGGGCAATGGCGCGCATACCCTTGCCAATCCGGGTACGTGAGATGAGCTGGTCGAGGATCAGCATCAGCCCAATGCTGGAAACCAGGGTCACCACCTCGATGTACTGCACCTGGATGCCGAATAGAGGAAACGACGTACGGGCGAGTCCGCTGAATTCCTCGATCTGCACGAAGGTTTGCGTATCCCGACCCACGGAAAGCATGACCAGGTTCTGCAGGAAGATGCTCATTCCGATGGCGGACAGCAGCGCATTGACCCGCGGCGTACTACGCGGCGTGCTCGGATTGCGCTCATCGAGGTGAAAGGAAGACCAGGCGAACAGCAGCAGGATCACGAAGCCACCGAGCCGCGAGACGAAGAAGTAAGGCTCCGCTCCGGCCTCCACGCCCAGAGCCACCTGCACCCTGCCCGGCAACAGGAAGACCAGCAGTCCGAAGATGGCAACACATGCCGAGGCAACTGAGCTCCAGTTGGGCTTTCGTCGCAGCGGCTTGTAGGCCACGGCGTCGATTGCCAGGCCCAGGCAGGCGCAGCCGAACATCGCCACGAGCACCGCGATGGCCGGGGCGATCCAGACCGAGTTGATACCCCAACCGAACAGCGCCTCGAGGACGAACAGCCCTATGAAGGAGCCCACCATGAACACCTCGCCGTGGGCGAAGTTAATCAGCTCGATGATCCCGTAGACCATCGTGTAGCCGAGTGCGATCAACGCAAACAGGCCGCCCAGGGTCAGGCCATTGACGAAGTGCTGAACAAAGGCCTCGGGTTGCTGTCGAAGCATCAACAGCAGCGATACGCACAAGCCGGCCAGGATGGCCAGCAGCACCAATGCGACGCCACGCTGAATGACGTCGGCGACGGATCGTCCGCTGATCAAGTGCGCTGCCTGCTACTTGCTGGGGGTCGCTGCCGAGTCGTCATCATCACCCGCGCTGCCGCCGGTCTCCATCCCCTTGCCAAGGGTAGCCGTCGCGACGTACTCAAACTTGCCGCCAGTGGCCTTGTAAAACGAGTACTGGGCATTCAACGTGTCGCCCTTGGCATCGAACTTCGTCATGCCGAGGGCGCCATTGTACGAGATGGCTCGCGCATTGCTGACCACCTCCTGGCGCAGGTTGGCCGGCTTGCCGTCCTTGATTGCCTCGTAGGCGGACTGCAGCAAGATGTTCGCCGCGTCGTAGGCGTAGGGACCGTAGTTCTGCACAGGCCGCTTGTACTTGCTCTCGAAGCTCTTGAGGAATTCCTGCGCTGGCTCCAGCTTATCCAGCGGCGTGCCTGGGAACGAGATGATCGCTCCTTCGGTAGCAACTCCACCCACATCGAAGAAGTCCTGGCCGAACACTCCATCGTCGCTGATGAAGGTGGACGAGAGCCCCAGCTCACGCGCCTGGCGAACGAGGAAACCGGCCTCGTCGTAGAGGCCACCGAAGTAGATCGCGTCGGGCTTCTGCTCGCGGAGCTTGGTCAGCAGCGCCCGGAAGTCCTTGTCACCGACCTGGATCCCATCGAAAGAAATCACTTCGAGGCCCATCTTGATGCCGTGTTCGCGGAAGACCTCGGCGAGGCCCTGGCCATACTGGGTCCGGTCGTGGACCACCGCGATGCGCTTTGCCTTCAGGTGCTCGCTGGTGAACACGGCGGTCAACTCCCCCTGGATCCCGTCGTGGGGGGTCACCCGGGCGATCTCGGCAAAGCCTTTCTGGGTGATCTCGACATTCGTGGTCGCCGGACTGATCGCCATGGTTCCCGCCTCGTGGTAGCGAGAGGTAGCCGGGAGAAAGCAGCCCGAGTTGTAGTGCGCGACAACCCCGAAGGTCGTCGGGTCACCGGTCACGGCGTAGGCCGCCGCCACCGCCTGCTTGGGGTCAGAAGCATCGTCTTGGACGTTTACCTTGAGAGTCCAACCCTTCTCGGCAAAGCGAGCCGACCACTCGTCGACGGCCATCCGCGTAGCGTCCGCGGCCTCCTGGCCCACCGAAGCATTCGGACCAGAAGTTGGCAACACAGCACCGAGGGTCAGCACGCCGGCACCACCATCACCTCCTGAGGAGCAGGCCGGTAGCAACAGCAGCAGCGCCAACGCGAAACAAGCGAACAGTGGGCGGACAAGGCGACGGTGGGCGGACATCAGGCTCTCCAGGGCAAGTAGGTCACAGCGACAGACGGATGAGTCTATATCAGACGGCTGCACCGCGATTGAAGTGATCGAGAATCAGGACGTACTCGGTAAATTCCAGTTCGCGCGCCAGCAATGGGCCACGGCCAATGCCTTCGCTCGGGTCGCGGGGCCGGTCGACCGCAACCGCTGGGACCCGCCGGAAATACTCGTCCAGGGGGATTGGACGAGCGGGGTCGGCAGCCAGCCACTGCAACATCATGCGCAGGTTCACCTCGGCAGAAACTGTCCGTCGCTCTCCGAGGCAGTTGAAATCGAAGTGGTCGGATCGCAAACGAAGCGCCCCGCCCCCGGACCTGTGCACCACGTCGAGCAACAAGAACGCGCCGCCATCTCTCGCCAGGCTGGACAGGGGCAACCGTCCGGGCCCATCGCTGTCATCGACAGGCTCCGGGCGGGCACCAACCGTTGCACTGATCTGTGCCATCGAAGCCCAGGAAAAGGAGCCTGTCGCAACGTCGATGCTGGTGCCATCGGCAACCATGAAGGTGCAGACCTCGGAGCCCGGTTCACGCGAGACCGCGATCACCGGGATCGGCAGCGCATCCTGGAGCCATCGCCTGCGGTCGATGATCGCGGTCTGCAGCCCAGCATCACGGAGCGGCGCCGCCATCGCCTGCAATGGCTGCAACTCATCACTGCCGGCAAGGTAGCTCGGGACCAGGCGATTGAGGTGGGTCCGAGCGGTGTAGAGATCGATTCCGACATGGTCTACAAGCCGATGTTTCAGCCAGTGCGCTCCCTCGCGGTTGGCAGCCGACGGCATCAACACCAGGCGATAGGAAGCCAGGCGCGGTCCAAAAGGCCCCCGCGACCTGCTCAGCGTCTCGAGCATCTCGCCCCGAATCCGCGCCAGAGCACCGCTGGAGATGGTCTTGAAGCCGCCCGGTAGCCCAGGATGGCGGACAGCGGCAGGAGCCTCATCGTCGAGCCCAGGATCCTCCGGCAGAGCGGAGTCTTCGTCCCGCGCCAACGAGGGCAGAAGGGTCGAGCAATACATGCACACCTTGTACTGGGCAGGACTGGGCCGAGCGCAACTGGGGCAGAGACGGGGAGCTTCAGCCATGGTGCAGGCAATCCTTGCTCGCTGCGAGTAGCGCGACTATAGCAACGGTCAATGCACAAGCTGAACGACAATCCGATCAGCCATCGCGTCCGAGCCGGCGGCGAAGGTGTGGCTCTGCTCGACTACCTGCTCAACCTGCTCAGCAAGCTGCCAGACCACGAGGTGCGCACCGCCATCGACGAAGGACGCTTTCGTCTCGCGGACGGCGACGTACTACACGACAGAAGCCTGCTACACGCTGGCCAACTTCTGCTCGCCGACGTGCCCGGCCGGAGCCCCGACGACCCCTTCCTGCCCCCTCCCCCGGAGCGCCTCGACGAGTTGTTCTGCGATGAACACCTTCTCGCGGTGGTCAAACCGGCCGGGCTGCTCTGTCATCCCATGGGCACACAGAAGGTGGCTGCACTGTCCATCGCAGCACAGCAACTGTTGGAGCGGGGCGAGCCCGGCGAGTTGAGGCCACTGCACCGCATCGATCGCGAGACGTCGGGAATCCTGCTGATGGCCCGTAATCACGGCGCAGACGTCGCCATCAAGAAGCAGTTCGAGCAGCGCGCAGTGCACAAATCCTACCTGGCGGTGGTTCGCGGCAGGATGCAGTCCAACGTGTTGCGAATCAATGCACCCATCGCCCGGGACGATGGACCCGTGCGGCTTCGTATGCGAGTCCATCCCAGCGGCAAGGAGTCCGAAACCCGGGTTCGCGTCCTGGAACGGTTCGGCGACGATAGCTTCGGCGACGGTAGCCAGGGGTACAGCTGGCTCGAAGCCGAGCCACAGACCGGAAGAACGCACCAGATCCGCGTCCACCTGGCCCACATCGGCCACCCCATCGTCGGTGACAAACTGTACTGCGGAGACGGCGAGGCCTTCCTCAAGAAGTGGCGCGGCGAGCTTGGCCTGCAGGACATTGCCGAGCTTGGCCTCGCCCGCCAGGCACTGCATGCCTGGAAGGTGAGGCTCAGGCATCCCGCTAGCGGTGACGAGCTACAACTGTGCGCGCCAGCCGCCGCGGATCTGTTGGACTTCGCCCGCGATCGAGGCTCGAACTCAGCGACTCAGAAACTGCTCCAGCGAGCCGCGAATCCCTGAGCGACGCGCCCAGGCGGACTGCAGCGCCTGGCGGGCTCGGTCGGCGAGCACCAACCGCTCTCGCTCCAGTCCCGGCGGATGGAAGTCCATTCCCGGAGCATCGAGCCAGTCGGCCCATCGGGCAGTGTCCACGCTTCCTATACGGACATCGACCCCCGCGGTCGACGGAAACGCAGCACGGATCGCCCGTGCCACTCCCTGGCGGTCCTCTTCGAGGTCGTAGCCTACGCAACCGAGCAGCAGCACTCCGGTCGGGAAGATCCCGGCCTCTTTGCAGCTTTCCGCTGCCCTGATGGCCGCCGTCAACGCCTCGGGGTCACCGCCGTTCACCGTCCCCAGATCGACACTCTCGACCCCCGCGGCGTGCAATCGCTCGAAGCCCATTTCCTGGAGCAGGGGAGGAGACAGCGGAACCCGCAGCTGGAAACTGAACGGTGCCTCCGCCCGGTAGCGGGCCAGGCGCGAGAACAGGCTGGCGAACCAGGGAGCATCCAGGGCAGGCCCCTCGGGCGCAGCGGCGAGGTCCAATTGCCGAATGCCGAGCAGGGCGCACGATGCAATGTCGGCAATGATGTCGTCCGGATCGACGGGCTCACTGGACTCATCGTGAAGCAGCACTAAGGAAATCGGCGGCCTCGGCCGAGCCGCAGCTTTCGGCAGAGCGAGCCTGCGCAGTCGGCCCACGGCATCGGATCGCAACGGCGGCCACAGCGAGTCGGCGCTACAACTGTACACGGCGTAGTCGAGCAGTTTGCGCTCGAGTGGCTCCCTGCAGAGCCCGGAGCCGGGCTGCTGGGAGAGCCCCTCGATGAAGGCCTGGCCGGTGCCTCCCGAGGCGAGCACGGCCAAGGCCGAGCCGAGGCCCGCGGCGCTCTGCCCTGGCAGCAATCCGTCCAATTCGGGAATTCGGCAGGCGCCATCGGGCCAGAGATCCACCAACGGACCGGTGCCGACGATCACGCTCCCACCTGCCTGACGAACCGCTCGTGCAGCCTCGAGACCGTCCTCGAGAGTCGCTGGGTGAAGCCAGAGGACACACAGATCGGGCGCGATCACTTTGACGATGGAACGTAGACTGCGGTTGCCCTCGGGATCGTTACGCGCATCGTGAACCGTGACCCGGTGCTGCGTGCCGAGCTTGACGCCAGTTGCCAACCGCAACAGCCGACCGGGCAGCGCGAAGCCGTCGTCGCGGGGGATCTCGAAGCGGTAGGTGGGCGACAGCGCCTGCGCATCGTCAGGACGCACGAACAGGGCGGACAGTGTCCGCGACCGCGGCTCTTTACTCAGGGGCTCTTGCCCTCGTTCGAGACGCCTTCCGTGCCGGCAGGCGGATAAATGTCCAGACCCAGGAAATCAATACCGTTGCCTGCGTCGTGGAAGGCGTTGTTGAAGTAGGTCGTGTCATTGACGGAAAATGAGATGAAGCCGTGCTGCGGCGCCTTCCACTGGAGCGAATGGCCGGTCGGGTGGTACTGGGTGTGGGAACCATCCTCGGCCTCGAAGCGAAGCAACACTGCGCCCAGGGCATATTGAGCGACGAGGCCCTTGTCACCGGCCTCGGGGACATCCGGATCACCTACCGCAGTGATGTAGCGATTCTTGGACACGCTGCCGGTGTCCTCGATGGTGTACTTGCCGTTCTCCTCGCCGGTCAGCTCCACCAGGATCTTGTCACCCGCACAGACATGGATGCGGAACTGCCACCCGCTCTGGATGTCCACGTAGTTGTGATACTCGTAATCGAGGGGCTTGTAGCACTCGCCTTTCTCGAACTCGCGACCGATCTTCGACAGGTAGTCGAGATAGTCGCTGGGCTTGGCCTTGCCCTTCGCGACTTTCATGCAGCGCTCGAAGTTCTCAGCCATCCAGGTGTCAACGAGCGAAGGCCGCCCGAGGAATGCCGTCTCGAAATACTCAAGGTCCTCACTACTCTCAATGGCGAAGCCCTCCATCACCTGGCCGACCACCAAGCGCTGCAGGTAGTTGAGAGCCTCGCTGCGGGCGATACGCCGCTTGCCATCGCTGAGCGCGGCAAAGTTCGGCGGCGAGTAACAGGTCCACTTCCCGACCACGACCTCACCCACGGGCGGTGGCACTTCTGCGCCCTTCTTCTTCTTCTTCTTCTTCTTCTTGGCGAGCACCGGCGTCACGACCATGCACAGGGCGACCAACACAACCAGGAGAATTACGAAATGTGAGCGTTTCATGGGTGGTCTTCTTCCTCCGTCAGTGGAACTCGGCGAGAGATTGTAGTCATGGACAGCGCCGAGCCCAAGCACAACAGGGCAGCCCACTGGTGGACCGCCCTGCTGCAAAGTCAGGGTCAGGACAGCGTCTCAGTGCACTGCCCTTGATTTCCTCGATCCGAGCTAGCCGGGGAGCTTGCCCTGGAGGAAGAAGGCGATGACCAGCGCGTAAATGCACAGCGACTCGATAAGAGCCAGGCAGATGATCATCTGGGTCGTGATCTTGCCGGCGGCACTGGGATTGCGGGCGATGCCCTGCAGAGCACCGAGGGCAGCTAGGCCCTGGCCGATGCCGGTGCCGAGCGCACCGAAGCCGATGGCAATGCCGGCGCCGATGGCAACCATGCCCTCAGCTTCGGCCGACAGAAGCCGTGCAGGCTCCTCAGCAAAGGCAAGAGTGGGAACAAAAGCCGCGGCGAGGATCGTCAGCGGAACGAGCAGGGTAGACAACTTGCGCATCAGAAAGTGACCTCCAGGTCAATCAATGTTCGTGGGAAACGGCCAGGCCGATGTAGAGCACGCTCAATAAGGAGAAAACAAAAGCCTGAATGAGGCAGACGAAAATTCCCAGCGCCAGGAAGGCCACCGGGATCCCGAAACCGAGGATCGGTGCCAGGAGGGGAATCTCGTTCATAAAAATATTGAGCACCGTGTGGTCGCCCATGATGTTGCCGTACAGACGAATGGAGAGTGATGCCGGTCGCACCATGTGCGAGACAATCTCCACCACGAACAGCAGCGGCGCCAGCCACAGCACGGGGCCCATGAAGTGCTTGAGGTAATTCACAGGTCCCTGGCGGATGACGCCGGCGACGTTGTAAATGACGAAGATGCACAGGGCCATCGGGATGTTGGTGTTGATGTCCTCAGTCGGCGGCACGAAGCCCGGGAAAATTCCGAGGATGTTGCTCACAAAGATGTAGAGAAACAGGCCGGCAATGAGCGGGAAATAGCGCTCTGCTTCCTTGCCGAGCACGCCGCGGCACATCTCGAGCATGGCTTCGGTAAACAACTCGAAGCAGTTCCGCGTCGTCAACGAACCGTCGGGGACGAGGCCCTCACGACCCGCGGGCGTACGCATCATTGCCATGCGGGCCACCCAGGCCAGAGTCAGGATGATCACGGCCGCCAGGCACGAGTGCGCAAAGAGCAGGGTGTGGAAGCTCCCATCCTTCAAGAAAGGCAGCAACTCCGCGAGCCAGGTAAACGGCAGTTGGTCTCCAGCTGCGAGCACGGGGAGCATCAGTTGGTCCCTTCCGAAGAGTCGGCGTCGTCGCCGAACAGGTCGATCAGCGAGCCCAGCATGATCGCCGGAAAGATCACTCCTACCCCGAGGATCAGGCCCAGGCCGTCGAGCTCGAACAGCAGGATGACCACAGCCAGAGAAGCAGCGAGAAGCAGGTACTTCACGAGCAACCGGCCGAACAAGGCCGTGCCGCGCATCTCACCGCCAGTGGTCCTGACGACGATACGTGCCAGGAACCAGAAGTTGACTAGCGCAAGAACCCCACCGCCGGCGACACCGAAGAGCATGGGAACTCCGGAGAATGAGTACGCAGCCAGCAGCATGGGAAGGAGCAGCAAGGTGGCGATCACAAGGATGCGGCGAGCAGCTCCAGGGATGCCTCTGCCCATAGGGGCCGGGAGCATCTCAGGGCTCATAATCGCCGCATCTGCGCTGTTGTTCGACAAGGTCCACACACCTGGCTTCGAGGCTTCAAATCAGGGTCCGAATCGAACCCCTGCGATCCAATGGAAGCCTCCATTGGCCGGTCGTTTACCGGACCTGCGTTGCCCTGTCAATCTCTGCTCGGCGCCGCTGCCAGGACTGGCGCACAGATAGGCCCACGAAATAGCCGATCGGCCAGAGCATCAATGCACACAGAAGTCCAATCCACAGGGCCTTGCCAAGTCCAGCGATCAGGACCATTGCCACGCCGATGGCGGGAACTGTCGCGGTTGCAAGTTCGAATTCCCGGATCTTCGGGAGCGGCGGCGGCTCAAAGTCCTCGGCGGGCTCAACCCTGGTCAGCGGCCAGAGTTGCCAGGAGACCCAGACCAACCGATACCACTCGTTCACACCAGAGCCCGTGAAATTTCTGGGCGGGTTGTCGGGCCAGGGCTCACCGCTAGGTCCCAGTGAACGCAGAGGCGGTGAACCCCGCTTCAGCAACAGCTTGAACGAGTCGTTGAAGCGTACCGGTAGGTAGTGCGCCAGTTCCGGGTTGACGCGGTCTCGCAAGGCCGTCAAGCCGGCCAGCGAGTGTCGCGGCCGCGCGGGGCTATCTCGCTGAAGCAGCCAGCGCCCGTAGTAGCGGCTATGCACCATCGCGCGCCCGAACCACACGGCCAGGCTACCGACCGCCAACAGGAGACCAACGTAGAGAAACTGCTGAGTGACGATCAGCACTTGTCGACCACCTTCGAGGTCCCGACCGGCATCGAAGCCGGCCAACGAGACGACCGCGGCGATGCCCCAGACCAGGAACAGGTGATAGACAATCAAGAGCAGGTTGAAGCTCGAGTGCTTGCGCGGACTCAGGTGATGTTCGACGCGATAATCCAGCAGCGCCAGACAACCGTCACAGACATAGTATCCGCGAGCAATCACCTCGCGCGGCGCCTGCTCCTCGTCGACCATGCCCGTCGAGGCGTACTTGACCGTGCGGGCGTAGCGCACCTCGATAACGCTGTAGGCCGCCAGGCCGCAATACACACAGGGAGTCACCGACGGACGGTGGTAGCGCGGCAAGTGCACATTGCTCTGACCCCACTGGTCGCTGGTCACCGCTGCTCCCACGAGGCGACCACCCCGGCGCGCGGAGCAACCTCGACGCGGCGCACTCGGATGCGGTCGTCATCGAGCTGTTCGGCCAGTTGCTCAGCTACGAAACGCGCGAGGCCCGCCGCGGTCGGCGGCACAGAGGCACCGTTTTCGGAAAAGGTGTCGAGGTCATTCAGATGCCGATGGTCGAGGGGGTCGAGGACTGCCCAGAGTCGTTCCTCCAGGAGACCGACCGGCAGAACCCGGCCAACGTCGTCCAGTCGCTCTGCACAGACGTGTGCGGTGACACGCCAGTTGTGACCATGCAGAGAGTGTCCATCCTCGGAGCTGCCCGGCAGCACGTGGCTGGCACAGATGATGCGTTCGGCCGATAGCCAGTACAAACCACAGACCTCAGCGAATCAGCCCACTGATGACCTTGAAGTTGTCCCCCTCGGCACGCCTCAACCAGTCAAACAGGACCGTCTCTACGCTGGTGACCGCGGCCGCAACCTGCCGATACAGGCCGACAGCCGCCATGTAGTCGTGCTTGTAGCGGGATACCACCGCGTTGAGGGGCACATGCACCGAGTAGCCTTCTTCCCGAAGCGCCCTCACCGTCTGGTAGACGCAGATGTGCGCCTCCATGCCAGCAACGATGACGTGGCTACGCCCGGTCTGCGCGAGTTCGTCCTGGAAGCCAGGCACCTCCGCGGCCGAGAACACCCTCTTCTCGTGGCGCTGAGTTTCTCCGGGGAGCACCTCGAGCAACTCCGGCACGGTCGAACCCAGGCCTTTCGGATACTGCTCGCTGACGAGAATGGGAACCTCGAGTTGCACCGCCGCCGCCAGGAGTGTGCGAGTCGCTGCCCGATTGCGACGCTCGATAGCCTCGGGCATCACCGGCACCAACCGCTCCTGCCAGTCGATCAGGACGACGACTGAGTTGTTCGGGGAAAGGTACAGCATCCGTCCTCACGCGTAGACAAAGGGAGGCTAACACCGTCATGCTTCGCGTGCATGTCCGAGTGGTTGCAAGCACTCATCCTGGGCGCCATCCAGGGTCTGACCGAGTTCCTGCCAGTCTCGTCTTCGGGGCACCTCGTCCTGTTCCAGGAGATGCTGCAGGGTGACTTCTTCGCGGCCGGTCAAGAAGAGCTGTTCGCCGTGGTACTGCACCTCGGCACTCTGCTTCCCATTCTATGGTTCTATCGTCGCGATCTCGGCGAGAGCCTCGCCTCGCTGCGGCCCGACGCCGAACTGAAGAGCCAGGGGCTATGGGGCTGGTTGCAGTCCAAGCCCCAGCGCCAGTTGTGTGTGCTGGTCGTAGTCGGCACCGTGCCGACCGGCCTCATTGGCATCACCTTGCACGACACCTTCGAGGAGTTGTTCAAGGACCCGACCCGGGTGTGCTGGGCGCTACTGGTCACCGGAGCTTTGCTGCTCGGCACCCGCTTCGTCAGTGAGCAGCGCAGCGGCAGTGCTTCGCTGCTCCTGTGGAGCGCCCTGCTGATCGGAATCGTCCAGGGCTGTGCGATCACTCCAGGGATCTCACGATCCGGCTCCACCATCGCAGTCGCCCTGTTCCTGGGAATTGCACGCGCCGAGGCTGCACGTTTTTCGTTCCTGCTCTCGGTCCCCGCCATCCTCGGCGCAATGGTCCTGCAAGCCCGGGACGGGCTGCCGCTGGATGCGATCGCATGGCTGCCGCTGTCCATCGGCTTCCTGGCCGCAGTGGTCGTCGGCTACTTCTCGCTGGTGCTGCTGGTGGCCCTGGTCAACAAGGGCCGCCTGCACCACTTCACCTGGTACCTGTGGCCGGTCGCAATCGCTGGCCTGATCGTACTGGCTTGAGAGACGGTGAAGCCGCATCGACAGGCCAACCTGGGGCAAAGCCGGAGAGCACATGGAGAGGGAACACAGCGAGACCATTGCCAGTGCCAAAGACACCCCGACCCATGACTTCAGTCGGGTGCGCGGAGCGGTAGCCGGACTCGAGCGGGCCATCCGCAGCTTTCGACTCCACGAGGGACGCGGGCCGACTCTGCAGGAGCACCTCGCGGCGGCAACGACACAATTCACCGAACTCATGGAAAGCGGTCCACTGACGCTGCGAGTCTCCTCCTTCGGTCTGCTGTTCGGAAACCGACCGCTCACCGGCGCCCGAGGGATTGATGCCACCTGGTTTGGCCTGTTCGCCGACAGCGTCCGAGAGGTCACCTTCCAGCCCGGCCTGTCCGACGACGAGGTCCGGACCTTTGTCGAGGTGCTGTGCAGCGAGCCTGAGGACGGTGATGACCGCGTCACCCTGCTCTGGCGCCGCGAGGTCCATCGAATCGAACTCTTTCTCTCGAGCCTGTTGCCTGCTCGCCTGGAGCCGGGCGTTGACGGCGACATCCGGCTGGTTTCCGAGGCTGGCAGCAGCTCGTTGTTCGACTCTGACAAAGAAGCGCCGGGGACCTCAACCCTCGCCTTCAGCCGGGGCGATCCCCGGGCCCTGGTAGGCCAACAAGGGCTGTCCTGGATCGCACAGGCCGAGGCTCAGCCATTCGCAGTGAATCCCTGGATCGAAGCAGCCCTCCGAGCCAACGGGGCGCGGGCGCGAGGGGACGACGTAGGTCGTTTTGTCGAGGCGCTGATCGAAGCCGGCGCGATGACGGAAACCGGAGCGCAGAGCGCAGAGCTGCTCGACACCCTCATCGAGACCCTGCTCAACCGGGACCCCGAGTCCCGCCTGGTGCCGCTGCTCAATGCCCTGGTCGAGCATGCCCCCGACACTCGCCCGATTCTCCAACAGCTTGCACGACCCGAGTCGATGGTTCGCCTGGCCCCTTTGTGCGACCTGGACCCCGAGGGACTCGAGCCCATAGTCCATGGACTGGGCAGCGTCGATACAGATGGACTGTCGGCCCTGCTCGTCGAGCTCCGCTGCCCCATAGCCCAAAAGCGCTTTGCCCAGCTCGCCGGCGATCAAGGCGGAGACGTGATCCCCTTCTATATCAACCAACTCGACTCCGACAACGAGCGAGAGGCGCTCAGCGCGGTGGACGCCCTGGCGGCACTCGATGGAGACCGAGGGCTTCCGGGGCTGGCCAGGGCGCTGAGCTCGCCGTCAGATCGTGTGCGGTACCAGAGTCTCCGCTCCCTGGGCGGCCGCTACCATCCCGACCTTGCAAAGACACTGCTCGAAGTGCTGGACGACCCCCGCCGGGTCCATCGCCTACTCGCTCTGCGGGTACTCGAACAGTCCGATGAGCCCAGCGTTGCCCAGGGTGTCATCGAAGCCGTAAAGGGGGCTGAGTTCCTGGAACGGGATCCCGAGGAGCAGGCCCGCTGGCTTGCCTGCCTGGCAGCCTTCCCCGAAGACGAGGGGATTGGCGCACTCTCCCACCTGATGGGCCTGCGCAGCGCCATCCGGAAGGCGGTCGCCCGACTGCAGCTACTGGTGGTCGAGCAGCTTGCGAAGATGGAGAACCCGCGAGCACGGCAGGCACTTCTCGATGCCAGGGGACGCTGGCAACTGGCCCGGGTGGTACGCAAGGCCATCGCATCAGCCCTCGAGAAGCAGGGCAGCCCATGAACGAGGCAAGCCCTGCAATCACCCCGGTACAGATCCACAGCCCACGGATCATCGGGGCGATCTACGGCTTGTTCCGCAACCTCGAGATCCACGACGAGTCCAACCAGTTGTTTGCTCGACTCACCCAGGAGACTCTCGAAGCAATCGCCAACTTCGAGTCGGAAGTGGGCGAAGCCTTCACTCTGCAGATGTACGGCCAGGAGCTGGTGGTCTGCAGCCGACTGCTACGCCTCGACGACGCGGCGTTCGAGCGCGCAGAGAAGCTGGCAGAGCTCCTGGTTCGCGCGGGAATCGGCGGCCTGCTGGTACGCAGCAACACGTCCCAGGACGACCTGCAGAGATTCTGCCGAGACCTCTCGGTGTCACTGAAGCACGAAGACTCAACGCTGACGCGCGGCGCCTACGGGGAGATCCGTTTTGCCAACCTCGAAGAAGATCCGTCCACCGCGCTGGGCACTCAACCAGAGCAGCTCGCCTTGTGGTTGTTCGGCACCCTGCTCGACCTTAGCGCAGAACTTGCCGATGCCCGCGCAGGCGGCAAGCGACCCTCGCTGCTACCTCTCAAGCGGGTGCTGCAGCGAGTCGCCGAGGCCGCCCGCGACCTAGGTGCTGTATTCCAGTTGCTCCCGGCAATTCGCGACTATGGAAGCGAACTCGGCCTGGCCCACAGGGCAGTCTGCGAGTCCCTGACCGCGCTGGGCTTCGGCATTCGGCTCGGGCTCAACCGACGCGAACTACTCGCCAACTCCATCGCCGCCATTCTCTGCCGCATCACCCAGCGAGAGAGCGATGTCGTGACCGATCTGCTGGCCTATCACGGACTCGGTGAGTTGGGCTCGGTGGTCCTGCTCGCGGCCCACGATGTCGTCCACCCTTCAGCCAAGGCGGGCCTCGCCGGCCAACTGCTGACCCTGGTTCGCAGCTACGAACAGGCCTTGAGCGCACAAGGAGGCCGCCTCGCTCCGGCCGAGGCCATCGCCAGCATTGCCAGCACACCACCCACCGGGGTCGAGCCGGAACTCGCGGCCATGTTCGCCGCCTGGCAGGGGCAGGAGCCCCTCGGCTCGCCCGTGGAGTTGGAGGGCGGTCAACTGGCCCTTGTCCTGGGTCCCTCAGCGAAGCAATCCGGCTGCAGCCGGGTCGCGCCGCTCGCACAGAACGCCACCCTGGGCGCCGAGCTCGATCTGGGTGCACCGGGCGCACCCGCGGTGCACGGGCATCCGAGCCCCGCGCAGCTGCAACTGGACCTGTGCCGCGTACGAACGGCCAACTGAGCGTCGACCACTCGAACTGGACTGCGGCGAAGCCCAGGTCTGGGCAGCGAAAAAGATCGTGGACAAAGCCGGCAACGGAGATTTAGTGTCCCTTCTGGGACGAGTCTGCTCGTTCGATCCAGGGAGGGGCTAGATGCAAAAGGTACTGGGAGTCGGGGGGGTCTTCTTCAAGGCCAGCGGGGACCGAACAGCCTTGCTGAAGTGGTACCGAAAGCACCTGGGCATCGACTTCGAACGGGAGTGGGGCGGCGCCGTATTTCCTGGCAACGAGGGCGGGCTCACCTGGTCGGTCTTCAAGACCGACACGAGCTACTTCGGGCCGGGCTCTGCGTCCCACATGATCAACTACATTGTGGAGGATCTGGCGGCGATGCTGGCTCAGCTACAGGCGGCCGGCGTCGAGGTCGTCCAAGAGACCGAGGACAACGAGTACGGGAAGTTCGGTTGGGCGGTCGACCCCGAAGGCAATCGCTTCGAGCTCTGGCAGCAGCCCCTGGTGAGCCCGCCAACGGCGGACTAGGGTTGCCGCGGCCTAAGCCGCCGGCGTAGGGCCAGCAGCCCGAACAGCAACAGCAAGACGCTGGCCCGCGCCGGGCTACGGCCGACAGCGCTGCAGTCGCAGCCGCCCTCGTCGGCAGCTTGGGTGACCTCGATGTCGGCTGTGTATTCGGCACTGCCACCGGGTCCTGATGCACGCAGGGTCACTGTGTGTGTGCCCGCCTCCGTGAGACTCCAGGTGGGCTCGTAGGTTCGCTGCGAGGTCTCCTCGTCGCCATCCAAAATCCACTCAAAACCGGTGATGCAGCCAAAGGCACCCAGCGGCGAGGTGTTCTCCAACGCAACGGTAAGGTCGCCCAGGTTGGAGTAGCTGAACGCGGGGGACGGCTCGGAACAGGCAAGCACAACGCCCACCTTGCGCTGCTCTGCATCAAAGGCACCACCGCACTCCTCGTCCGTACCGTCGACGGTCAGGGTGATGGTGTACTGGCCCTCGGTCGTGTAGGTGTGGTCAATCGACGGCAACTCGGACACCGTTCCATCCTGCACCTCGTGGGGCGAGCCATCCCCGAAGTTCCACTCGTAGCTGGTGAACTGGGGCCCCTGAAAGGAATCGGGCACGCTCAGGGTCACCGTCAACTCCACCGCGCCAACCAGGGCACCGCCGCCCTCCGCCTCGACATCAAAGTCGACTGCGACTCCGTAGATGGCGTTGATGCCCGCCCAGTCGTCTTCGCCCGGCACCTGCTGGCCGTCGTTACAGGAACTGACGCTCCAGTACATGGTCGCGCTGCGCAGGATCGGATCGGGGCAGGGTTCGCCGTCGTCACAGGAGTGTCCCAGGCCGAGACCGTGGCCAATCTCGTGGGTGGTGACACCGACCCAGTCATAGGTGTTGTGACACCCCGGAGAGGCGATGTCTTCGGGGGTGCCCCAGCGGAGATCCTCGTTGTAGATGATGTTCATTCCGGTCGTTCGGAAAAAACTCTGGCCGTTGTGACTCAGCACATCGTCGCTGGCATGGGTCACCGTGGCAGCCAGCGGACCGGAGCCGAGATCGTCCTTGGAACCACCATCAAAGGTAAACAGGTTCAGGTCGGGGCGACCGAAGCCTGACTCGTCGTTGTCGATCTCTCCCGAATACTCAGCCGAGAGCGGCGAGCAGGGCACATCGGCCCACTGGTCATAGGACGCCTGGATCCCGTCCAACTTCTCGCTCGCGTTCAGTCCGTCGGGCTCCTCGTCGCCGACCCAGTACGCGAGGGGAAGGTCGTCCTGGTCCCAGGCCCTCGGAGGTTCAATGAACTTGAAGCCGAACAGCGCCGGCACACAGAGAATGACGAGCGAGCCGATGAGCAAGCGGTTCATGGTCGCACCTCTGCCTGCTGAGACTGCAACCAGCCCGGATCGAGTTGCTGGCCCGCAGCCAAGGCCGCAGCGAAGAAACGGCGGTCCTTCTCGGCAGGTAGACCCGGAATAGCCTGGTAGGGAGGCACGTAGCCGAGGTCGAGATCATCGCGAATGCGCCCGAACAGGTCGTCGTAGTAGCGGCGCACAGCGGGCAACTGCACCTGTTGCTCGTCGAAGGAGGCCAGGTCACGCGGCAAGCGCAAGCGCAGAGTCACATCACGACCGGTATCGGGCTCTTCGACCAGGGTAATCTTGCCCTGCGTCATGCCAACAGTGCGCCACATGGGGCTGAGTCGTTCGCGCTCCAGGAACACCAACACCCGCTCGCCAGGAGCGTACACGGGAGCCGAGGCCACGTGAGTACTCTCGCCGTCGAGCCGGCCGCCCCACTCCCGCACCAGGATTCGATCACCTTCCAGCAGCTCACCCTTGACCACCCTCGTCAGGCGGAGGGTAGAGACCGTCTTGATGTAGACCTCACCAGGCGCCTTCTCCGGGACGCTAGCCTCAACTTCGGCCTCGACAATGAGGTCAGCAACATAGGTGAGTTCCGAAAGGCTGAAGCGGTACATCGTAGTGCCGAGTGCCTCTCCGGAACCGACCGCAAAGACAAGCAATGATGCGGCGACTGCCGCGAACAGAAGCCCGGAGCGGGCACCTTTGTCTCCAGCCATCTTCAAACCCCTGCCGACGTAAACATCAAGATGCGCTAGTCTCCGCATTCGAGACCACCGCAAGCAGACCACCAGGGCATCTCAATTCCCTGGCCCGCGGTGCTGAAGGGTAGCACGCTGATTGCCGTCTGGGAGCAATGAATGATGGGCGTAGCGAGCACAAGCCGAAGTCTGCGAATGCTCGCGTTGGCGGTGCTGGTTGTCATGCTGCTGCCCTGTGCAGCGCTCGCCACTGAACAGACCGGCAAGCTACGCGGCACCGTCACCGACGGCGACGGCACGGTGCTCGAGCGCGCCCGGGTACGCGTCAACAGCGACAAGCTACAGGGGCTCCGGTCGGCGGAGACCGACCGCAGCGGCCTGTACTGGCTGCCTGGTCTGCCGCCCGGGCTCTACACCTTGCAGGTCGAGTTGGAAGGCTTCCAGAGCTACGTGCTCAAAAATATCCGCGTGCTCATCGGCCAGACAATCGACCTCGACGTCAAGCTGACCAACGCGTCGGTCGAGGAGACCGTCACAGTCATCGATGAGCGGCCACTCATCGACGTATCCAGCTCCACCACGGGGAGTGTCATCACCCGCGAATACCTCGAAGCTCTGCCCACCAGCCGCTCCTACCAGGCCGCCGTGCAGTTCACTCCTGGGGTGGTCGGGGGCTCGAATCCCAACGCCCAGGGTGGTTCATCACGAGAAAACAAGTGGCTGCTCGACGGTGCCAACACCACGGATCCGGTCACCGGCACCTTCTCGTTCAACTTCAACCTCGACGCGATCGAAGAGATCGAGGTGATCACCGGCAACTTCCTGGCCGAAAACGGCGGCTCGCTCGGTGCCATCATCAACGTGCGCACCAAATCCGGATCCAACAAGCTCGAGGGCGGCATCAAGGGCTTCTACAACAACGGCAACTGGTCGCCGAAACGGGACGCTGTGTTCGTGCCGGACGGACGCCAGATCGAGGGCAGCGAGTTCGACCGTGACTCCGACGCGCTCGACCTGAACGCCTACATCGGCGGACCCATCCTGCGCGACCGGCTGTGGTTCTTCAGCTCAGTGAAGTACATCCGCAATACGTCTACTGCCCTGGGCGCGCGCTCCCCACGAGTGTTTGACGGCTTCAACCTGTTTGGCAAGCTGACAGCCAACCCCTTCCCCAACAATCACTTCACCTTCTCGGTAATGACCGGGCCGGCCCGCATCAGCAACCGACGTCAGTCCTTTTCGGTCGATCCCGAAGCCCAGCGGCACCAGTACCAGAACTCGCTGGTGGCAACGGGCGAGTGGCAGTGGTTCATCAACAACAACCTCAGCGCCAAGCTCCACTACAGCCACCTACAGACCGATATCGACGTAACCCCTCAGCCCTGCACCTGGCGAGATGACAGCCGCTTCAAGCAGTGTCAGCCCGGCCAGGAAGAGGGCTACATCGACTTCATCACTCCCGGACGCATCGGCGTTGCCGGGGCCCGTTCCATCGGCAATTCGCACTACTTCTCCCTCAATGACCGGTGGCGTGACTCCGTCCGAGCGACCCTGACCGCCTACGTGCCCCGCGCCCTCGGCGTCCACGAGATCAAAGGCGGGGTCGAGTTCAGCTGGGTGAAGTGGGCCTACACCTTCGGGTACACCGGCAACCTGTATTACGTCGACCGCCTCGAGGACGCCGAGGACCCCACCTCGACCATCAATTACTACTGGCGAGAGACCCAGGGACAGCTGCACCAGAACCACACTGGCAACACCCTGTTCGCCTACGTGCAGGACAGCTGGGAGCCGACGCCCGGGCTCAACATCGACTTCGGCCTCAAGTATGACCACGCCACCATGCGCAACGACGAGGGGGAGCGCATCGTGTCCTTCGACATGATTTCACCCGTTGGCGGTGTGTCCTGGGATCCGAGCCGACAGGGCAAGGCGAAGATCTACGCAGGTGGCGGCATCGTCATCGATGAGAGCCGACTCAGCATCAGCTCCTTCCTCGACAAGAACGGCCTCGGGCGCAAGCTCTACCTCGGCCCCTACTTCGACGGACGCGACTCCAACAACTCGTTCGACCAGTACAGCTATGACCGCGGGCAGTCCAACTACGAGAGCCTCGCCAAGCTGACCGTGCCCCGCATCTACACGATCGCCGCCGGCTTCGACATGCAGCTGGGTGGTCGCACCTCGGTAGGCATGGTCGCCACCGCCAAGTTCTTCCGGCACCTGTGGGAAGACGATGAAGTCAACTACATCTGGAACGGCACCGGCACCAACACGGTCGGTGTCATCAACGGACAGCAGGACTACTTCTTCCGGCTGCGCACCCCGGAGAACGCCCGACGCAATTGGCTGGGGCTGACCTTCAAGTTGCAGCGGCAGATGTACAAGAACCTGCTGCTGGACATCAATTACACCATGTCCATGACGCGCGGTCTTACCTCGACCCACATCACTGCCGCCCTCGACAACCCCACACAGGAACCCTACGAGTACGGCTGGCTGTACACCGACCGACCGCACGTGGTGAAGGCGGCCGCTGCCTATCGTCTGCCCTTCGGCCTGACCATCGGCGGCACGGTGAACATCATCAGCGGCAGCCGATTCGACCGCAAGTACTACGCGGACAAGGGCTCCGGCTACCAGAACTTCGTCGCCGAACGCGGCACCTTCGACTCGGTGAATCCGTGGTGGTCGATGGACCTGAAGCTCCGCTACAACCTACGTCTGCCGTACGGCAAGCTGTTCCTCAGCGCCGAGTTACAGAACGTCACCAACAACCGGCAGGCCACGGGCATCAACACCGGCGCACTGAACTCCGGTGGCGAGTACTTCGCATCGGGCCGCCAGTCCCCCATGACCCTCGAACTGGGAGCCGGCTATGAGTGGTAGGTGGCTCGTGCATGTCGTCCTGGCCTGCAGCCTCCTAGTGGGCTGCTATGACGAGGAGATCCCGGAGCAGAACCTCGACGGCGAGGTGGTACTGCCGGGCGACGCTGTCGATGACCCGCGCGATGCCGGAGTCATTTTCATTGGTATCTACGAGGGCTTTAATCCCGAGCAGCTGGGCTACCCATACCCGACGACCGGTCCGCGAGTTGGCGACAATCCGATCGGCGATGCGCTGCCCTACGGTGGCAGCAGCATCGGCGCCTACAGCTACGCCTGCTACCGTGCGCTCCGCTGCAAGGTGATCTCGGGCCGCTACGAAAGCCTCGAAGCGCTGCTCGAGGTCAACCCCGTGGAAGACGACGGCGGGCCGGCTTCGGCAGAACACATGTACGACCAGTGCTCGTGGTACTACGGCTGGAACAGCCTGGCGGAGTTCTCGTTCATCGGCACTGACCAGCTCGACTTTGTCCGCGACTCTGCCGGCGACTGGGTCGCTGATTTCCGCGCCTGGCACACCAGGATCCCCACCGGTGCCGTGATCTGGGGATTCTCGGACAACGACTACACGACCTGCTCCCCGGACCAGGGCCCCGTGAACCGCAGACGCTCCGAGGACGACCAGTATTTCCGCGAAGGCAGCAACTTCAACGACATCCTGAACTTCCCCGACAAGTACATTACTGAAGGCGATTTCGTGACTGAGAGCATCGACGAAATTCAGGCAGACCAGGTGTCCGGCTACAGCATCCGACTCGATTACAGGCTCGACTGACAATGAGACTCAAACTGACCCACCTGTTGCCACTCGTCGTCGCAGTCGCGCTCTCGCCGCTCGCTATCTTTGGCTGCAACCTCGACACCCAGGCGCTGCTGCAGAACTACGACGTCGAAACCGGCAGCTATGTAGAAGTCGATGTTCGCGACCTCGACCTCAACGAGACGCCGCCAAGCATCGACGGCGGCACCTACGTCGGTACGCTGGGCCCGTCGGACATCGGCGCCGGCCTCTACAGCGGCGCGACCTTTACGATCCCCGGCAATGGCGAGCGCATATGCATCCTCATCGACCCACAGTCGGTGTGGCGCGACGACATCCAGTTGGACAGCACCGGGGCTGAGATCAGCAACCCCTACATGGCGGACTTCCCACACGACGACGGTGATATCGACCTGCTGGCGGGGCTGGCCTCCTACTACACCGGCACGCCGGGAGAGACCATCGGTGACTTCCTCGGCAACTTCCCGGACAGCAACGGGGTCGAGCGTGCCATCGACCTGAACCAGTGCTTGCAGGAGGACTACCACGGCCAGGTCGGCGGCACCGCAGGGCGCTCCACCCCCGAAGCGTGCAGCTTCGAGACCCTCGATGGCGTCGCCTATCGCGTGGTCCTTCAGGTCTTCTCGGTGCCTATGGACGACAACGAACTCAAGTACGCTCTCGAGGTCCGTACCGGAGACTGCCCGGTCACCATCGACGAGTGCACCTTGCGAGGCGACTTCGATGAACACGAGGCAGGCACCCTGCCGATGGGGTTTGTTGACGTCGAGTCGCTGTACTGCGACGCCTACGAATAGCTTCTCTTCAGCCTTCTCGGGGCCGCCGTGCTTGACGACCCTATCTCCTGGACCATTGCCCACGGCTACCCGGTTATCTTCGCCACGCTGCTCGCCAGTGGGCTGGGATTCCCGATCCCCGAGGACATTCCGCTGGTTGCCGCAGGCGTACTGGCCACCCGTGGTGGCCTCGGGGTAGTCGAGGCATCCATTGCCTGCGGCGTATTCGTCCTGACACGCGACCTGTTCGTCTACGGTCTCGGCTATCACCTGGGCGAATCTCTGCTGGAAAATCGCTGGGGCAGGCGCCTGGTGCCCGGGAAACACCTGGCGAAGATCGAAGAGAAACTCCGCAAAAACGGCGCGGCCGTGGTCTTCATTGGCCGCTTTCTCCCCGGCCTGCGCTCCGCAGTCTTCTTTGCTGCAGGAAAGGCGCGCATCCGCCCTGCCACCTTCCTCGCGGTGGACTTTCTTGCCGCCCTGGTGTCGATCCCGGCGTTCGTCCTGGCCGGCTACCTGTGTGCTGCCAACATCGACTTCCTGGTGCAGGTCCTGCGGGATCTGAGAGTACTGTTGATCAGCAGCGTCCTGATTGCCCTGATCGTGCTGCTGGTACGGCTGCGACGCCGTTCGCAGCAGGGCGCGTCACAGTGATGACTGACCCGGCACTGCCGCTACCGGTCCAGGTACGAGACCTGCCGGCGATGCGCGCCGCCTACATGAACTACAGCGGCCCACCTGCCGGAGTCGGTGCCCCCTTTGAGTTGCTGCAACGCTTCGTCACAGCCGAGGGAATCGGCCCTGCCGGCCCGCTGATGGCCTCCTATCCGCACCTCAAGGATGCCGCCCAGGCCGGAAAGGCCCGGGCGGACATCGAGGCCATGCTCCTGGTACCAATCACACGGCTCGCGGAGCCGGAGATCGAGGGCATCCTGACGCGACGGTTTGCCTCTCTGCGCGCAGCCTGCCTGGTGTTCTCGGGACCGATGGACGCCGCCTTTCGCCAGTACCACCTCGACCTGTTCGCGTGGATGGATGCGCGCGGCCTGCCCCGCGCCGGCACCCAGCACCAACACGCCTACCTCTCGAAACAGGACACAAGCGCCCACTGGACCGTCGAGATCAGAGTTCCGATCCTGGCGCAGGGAAGCGGAGTCTCCGCTCTATAACCAGCACGACAGGTCCGCACATTGGGTAGCATGCCAAGGTCCCACCTCGATTCCAGGAACACGATGTCCAACCGAAGCCTGTACCCAGTCCTGGCACTGCTGCTCGCCTTCGGGCTGGCCGCGTGCTCGAACCGCGACCGGGGGCGGAACCTCGGCGACGACGACACCAGCGGCGACGACGCCACCAGCGGCGACGACGACACCAGC
>CAZBDA010000016.1:0-64913 GCA_964490445.1 uncultured Rickettsiales bacterium
ACTCCGCCTTCGTGTAGCAGCCGGTGGTCGCCAGGGCGCCCTTGCCGGCGAGAGCTTCGTCGAGCGCTTCCATGTAGGGCACGGAAGCTTCGGGCCAGTGCCGGTTGTAGACATAGCCATCACGCATGATGAAGGACTCGACGGCATAGCCGGTCAGGGTTGCCGCAGCCTGGACGAGCTGATCGCGCAATTGCTCTGCTGCCCGCTTGGCAGCCAGCCCATTCATGAAGGTCACTCGGCTGCTGTAGGAGCCCAGGTCGATGGGGCTCATGTCGGTGTCGACGGCATACACACGCATGCGGTCCATGGGCAGGCCGAGCACTTCGGCAACTACCTGTGCCGCCATGGTGTCGCTGCCCTGGCCGATATCGGCCGCGCCGGTGTGGATGGTGACACCTCCGTCCATATCCACCTTGAGGTGTACGGTGGACTGTGGAAGCCGGCTCTTGTGGATTTGCAGTGCAGAGCCGGAGATGTAGAAGCCGCAACCGACGCCGATGCCCCGTCCGTAGGGCAACTGGCCGTACTTGTTGGCCCAGTCGGAGCGCTGCTTTACCGTTTCGATGCACTCGCGGATGCCGTTGGACGTGATTCGGAAGCCGTTGATCAAGGTCGTGTAGTGCGGCAGGACGTTGTCCAGGCGCACCTCGATGGGGTCGAGGCCGGCCTGCTCGCACAGCATGTCGAGTACGACTTCGCTGCTGAGACGCGAGTTCACCGAGCCGTGGCCACGCATCGCCCCCGACACCGGTCGGTTGGAGTAGATGCGGGTGCCGCGGTACTTGAAGGAAGGAATGCGGTAGGGGCCGTGGCTGAGCACTCCGTTGTAGTAGGCGGTCACGACGCCGAACGAGCCGAATGCGCCTCCGTCGATGACGGCATCGACATCGAGTGCAGTGATCTTGCCGTGCTTGTCCATAGCCATGGACACGGTGTTCGAGGTGGGATGCCGGCCGTGGTTACTGAAAAACACCTCTTCGCGATCGAACAGGATCTTCACTGGTCTGCCGCTCTGCATCGCCAGCCACGAGACGACCATCTCGTGGGGGAAGGGGTCGGACTTGCCTCCGAAACCGCCTCCTACGGTGGGCTTGATCACGCGGATCTTGTGCATCGGAAGTTCGAAGACCCGGGCGACTGCGAGGTGGGTGTAGTGCGGCACCTGCTGGCTGGTCCAGATCGTCAAGCGCTGGTCGGGGGTCCAGTGGGCAATGGCGGCGATGGGCTCGGTGAAGGCGTGGGTTACCCCCTTGAACTCGAAGCCAGCCGTAGCTGTGTAGTCAGCTGAGGCGAAGGCCTTCTCGGGCTCGCCGAAGCTCTGCTCCACCCGCTTGTGGATGTTGTTGTTCTTGCGGGTGTGCTCGTGAATTTTCTCCTCGTCGCCACGCAGTTCCCGGGTCGAGTCCGACTTGCGCAGGAAGGGCTTGAGTTCGGTCACCTGTACGTCGATGAGAGCCAGGGCGGCCAGGGCGATGGCCTCGGTGTCGGCAGCCACGGCAGCGACACCCTCGCCGAGGTGGCGAACCTTGTCCACGGCCAGGGCGGTCTCGTCCTGGCTGATGGGCAGGACCCCGAACTTGATCGGTGCATCGCTGCCAACCATCACCGCGTGGACTCCAGGCAGGGCCGCCGCTTTGCTGGTGTCGATGCTGTCGATGCGGGCATGGGCCCAGGGTGCGCGTAGGATCTTGCAGACGAGCATCCCGGGCATGGTGATGTCGTCGGTGTAGATGGCCTGGCCGAGCACTTTTTCGCGACCGTCGATCAGCGGCGTACGTTCGCCGATAATGTTGAAATCCTCGCTCCCGCCCTGCCGGGTGTCGCCCACCCTGGGTAGATCACTCAGCTTGGCGCGGGAGGCCTTGTCGTCCTGGTAGGTGCTCATTGGTGCCGAATTATACTCTCGGGGGCGCAAAATGCAGAGAACTACCGCGATCCGGCCCGACTGGCCTCAGCGTTTCGACCGAGGACCCAGCGAAGAACCGTAGTTCGCAAAGAAGCTCTCTTTCGCCTCGCTGAAGCAGTCGTCTTCAATGGCCTTGCGGATTCTCTTCATGAGGAGCTGCAGGAACGTGATGTTGTGGATGCAGGCCAGGGTGGTTCCGGTGACCTCTTCCGCCGCGAACAGGTGGTGTAGGTAGGCGCGTGAGAAGTTCTGGCAGGTGTAGCAGGGGCAGGTGGTGTCCGGTGGCAACCGGTCCTTGCGGAAGCGCTTGTTGCTCACTCGGATCTTGCCCTGGAAGGTATACAGCACTGCGCCGCGCGCGTGGCGGGTCGGGATTACGCAGTCGAACATGTCGACTCCATGGCCGACCCCGCACCACAGGTCTTCGGGAAGCCCGACGCCCATGAGGTAGCGGGGCTTGTCGGTAGGCATGTGTGGGGTGGTCCATCCCAGCACCTGGTCCATGATCTCGAGGCCCTCGCCCACCGACAGTCCGCCGATGGCGTAGCCGGGAAAGTCCAGCGGCACGAGGTCTTCGCAGGAGCGTCGCCGCAGGTCCTCGAAGGTCGAGCCCTGGATGATGCCGAACAGGGCCTGGTTGTCGTTGCCGCTGTGCGCTTCCTGGCAGCGCTTCTCCCAGCGCGTCGTGCGGGCGACGGAGCGCTCCGCATAGTCCCTCGGGCAGGGGTAGGGGACGCATTCGTCAAAGGCCATGATGATGTCGGCACCGAGCTGCATCTGGATCTCGATGGAGCGTTCCGGGGTCAACAGGAAGGGGTCGCCGCTCTTACGCCAGGCAAAGGTCACACCCTGCTCGGTAATCTCCTTCTTCGGCAGGCTGAACACCTGGAAACCGCCAGAGTCCGTGAGAATCGGCAGCGGCATGTTCATGAACGAGTGCAGCCCCCCGAGTCGTGCGACGATGTCGGCTCCGGGCTGCAGGGCAAGATGGTAGGTGTTGGCCAGCACGATCTGCGCGCCGGTGGCGACGACCTGGTCAGGAGTCAAGGCCCGCAGGGCAGCCCGCGTCCCGACCGGCATGAAGATGGGCGTCTCGATGACTCCGTGAGGCGTACTCAGCCGCCCTGTCCGGGCAGTGAGTCCCGGTTCCGTCGTTCGACTGCCGATTTCGAACTCAAACACGAGTCCATTTATACCCGGCGTCGAGGTCGCGAGGGCTCGATAGCAGCAGGATTCGTTGCTTCGAGTGTTTCGCACTTCGAGTACTTGCTGCCTGGAGGGCTTACAATGGCGCCATGTCCACACCGCGTAACCAGCGTCCGGGCTGTTTCCTGACCGTGTTTCCAGGCTTGCTGCTGCTGGCCCTGGCTGTCTCTGCTGTTGCGGCTCCCGAAGAGGTGGGCCGTGCGGTCTACGACATGGTGCCGCGCCAGGTTCAGGTCGCTGTGGGGCCGGACCATGTCTGGGCCTCGTTGCGTGCGACGGTGAAGCCGGCGGACCTGGGCATTGAGTCCTGGCAGCGTTGGGACCAGGATCGGGACGGCTCGCTCTCAGCGGTCGAGAAAGACGTGCTCGCCGAGGAACTGCGGGACCGGGAGACCGAATTCGTGTCCCTGCTGGTGAATGGACACCCCGTGCCCCTCAGTTCGGCTCGCTGGCGGTGGCAGGGTGAGCCGGGTCGACCGCAGTCCCTTACGGCAGCGGCTGTCCTGCGCATCGAGACCCGTCTCGATTTGGCACTGCCTGCCGGAGAGCACCACTTCGTGCTCTACGACCGGCCCGCCTCTACCTCTGGCATCGTGCCAATCCGTTTCAGCCTCGCGCAGGGGATGGTGCTGGGCGAGGTGGTTGGTGTTCGTGCCGAAAAGCGTTCGCCGCGGCGACTCGAAGCGGTGGTTTCCCACCTCTCGCCGACGGTCTGGGGGACTTTCGAGCGGCTGGCCGTTCCCTGAATCTGCGCGCGTCAGTCCAACTCGAGCAGCACACGGAAGCCCAGGAAGTGCAGCTTCGTGCTGTCCTGAAGCGCCCGGCGACCGGCAGACCGACAACTGTCGGGGTCCGAGACGATCGAACCACCCATCACGATGTGGCGGTCGTCGGGCAGACCTGTTGCGGTCCACTCCCAGACGCCACCGGCGCTGTCCTGCATGCCGAACGGTGAGCGGTCGTGCTGGAACTCGCCGACCTGGGGTGCGGGGCCATGCGGCATGCCAAGATCCAGCGATGCACAGAGGTCGGCTTCCATGCGGTCTCCCCACGGATAGATGCGTCCATCGGCGCCGCGCGCAGCCTTCTCCCATTCCGCCGCGTTGGGCAGCCGAAGGACCATGCCGGTGGCACCCTGCAGCCAGTCACAGTAGGCCAGGGCGTCGTCGAGGCTGATGCCCGTGATCGGTCGGCGCTCGTCGTTCTGTCCCCGACTGGCCTGCTCCTCGGGGGTGCGGATGCGCGCCTCAACCGGGTCATGGGCCGTCAGCCAGTCCAAGAAGCGCGAGTAGGCGCCGACGGTGACGGGGTTGCGGGCGATGGCGAAGGGGCTGATGTAGGGGCGATCCTGGTAGGACGAGCCCGCTGCGTTGCGGTCGCCACCCACCAGCGCGGGTCCCCCGGGCACGAAGCAGAAGCGTTCGCCGCTCCGATCCTCGCCACGGACATCAATGATCACGTGGCGTTTTGACTCGCGTTCCAACAGCAGCGGGTAGAACCAGGGCGCCTTGCGAGGGCCGTCTTCGTTCCGATCACCGGGGAGCGGTGCCAGGGCGTAGCGACCCGGCGCCAACTGCCAGGCGTTGTAGCTGTCCGGCGGGATCAACTCGCCCGGCTCGAGGCGATGGCCGTTCTCCTGCAGGCGGTACAGGCCCAGGGGAGTGCCGTCTGGGATGGTCTCGAGCAATAGTTCCGCCCCTGAACGCAGCCAGCGACTCCAGCGTCCGTCATCGAACTGGCGCAGCATGGCCCGGAAGAATGCCTGTTCCCGATCTGCGAACAGCCACTCGGCTTCCGCGTAGCGATCTCCGTACAGCTCGCCGAGAACGGAGCGAACCTCGCGGTTCTCAGGGTCATCGGCAAGAGCTCGGTGTAGCGACCAGACAGCCTCGGAGAACACGCCGTCGGCTGCTCGCTCGAGGCTCTCGACACGCGCCTTGAGACGCTGCACGCGCTCGCTCTCCTCGTTGCCGAGCTGCTCGCCAATGGCTGTCTTTGTAGCGTCCAGTTCGACCCAGCCGTCCTCCTTGCGCCGCACCAACACCCGGTAGCGCGAGCGAAGGGACTCAGCCTCGCGCAAGCGTCGGGCAGCGGCGTCGTGTCGCTTGCCTCCTGCGAGTACCTCGCCCAGGGCATCGGCGAGTTCGCCGGCATCGGCGTAGCGATGCCCCGGGAACTTCTCCAGGGCGCGCAGGCAGATCTCCTCGAGCTCGGCAGGAATGCGCAACTCTGGCGCACGCTCTCGCGGCGGTACGGGTCGTTCGTGGCAGAGCATGTCGACGATTTCGTCCAGGGATGCCCCTGGGAACGGGCTCTCACGGGTCAGCACCTCGTACAGCACCACGCCCAGGCAGAACACGTCGGCCGCGGGACTTACCTGGTCGGGGTGTTTGACCTGTTCGGGAGCCATGTACGGGGGGCTGCCACGGACCCGTTCGACCCGTTCGTCATCTTCCCGAGACCACAGTCGTCCGCGGGCTCCGGCCTGGCCGTGAATCACCCTCGCGATGCCCCAGTCGACCACCAGTACCTCGCCGTGGTTGCCAAGCAGGATGTTGGCCGGCTTGAGGTCGCGGTGGATCACGCCGTGGGCGTGGGCATAGCCGACCCCGTGGCTGACTTTTTCGATGACTTGCAACAGAGTTGCCAGCCCCCACTTCTTCATGGTCTCGGCGTTGCCCCGACGCCGCAGAGTCAACACGTGGTGCAGGCTCTCGCCCGGCAACCTCGGCATCGTGTAGTAGAGGCGTCCGTCAGCCAACTGACCGACGTCGTAGATGGGGATGATGTGGGGGTGCTCCAGTTGCCCCGTGATCCGAGACTCCCGGTACAGGTCGAGCAGGTCGTTCTTGTCGGTCTTGTCGCTGTGCAGGGTCTTGAGCGCGACGCTGCGGCCGAGGTCCTGGTCCAGCACAAGTTCCACCGAGCCCTGGCCACCTTCGCCAAGACTGGCCAGCCAGACGTAGCGAGACGGCAGCACCATAGGTGCTGGATGTTCGGGAGCCGGTAGGTCCTCGCCCGGTAAGCGCAGGCCGACGATTTCGCCAACTTGCTTGCCGATTCGCTCGACCAGTGGCTCGCTGGTCGGCGGGCCATCATCGACCTCGGTCATTGGATCCACCGCGAAGCGGATGGCTGTGTCGGTGCCGGCGACGTCGAATTCCGAGTCGTCCTGTTCGCCCTCCTCTGCCTTGTAGGGTGTCGCTTTGACGGCCCCGCTGATGGTGGGCTTTTGCTTCAGGCCCCGGTCAAGGTCGAGAGTCGCCAGCGGGCTCAGGGCGGAGATGGGCAGTGACTCGAGCCCTTCGGCGTCCGCGGCGGCCGCTGTCTGCGCGGCCTCACTGTCCCGCAACGAGGCCGGCGCACCTGCTGCTCCACGCCGGAAGAACTCGTCTTCAGCGTCTTCGGGCGGCGGTTGGTGGTCCTCGCCGAGGGAGATCTCTTCGTCCTCGCCGAGGGAGATCTCTTCGTCCTCGCCGAGGGCGATCTCTTCGTCATCACCGAGGGCGATTGGCTCGTCCATCAGTTCGTCTGTGGGTCCCGGGCTCCCCATGAGGTTTTGGATTCTAACCGCTCAGGAGTGATGGCGGCACCGGTTGTGCCGGAAAGCTCTGCCGGAGGAAGCGGCATTCTGCGTGTCGGGATGCTGGTGCGAATGCTCGAAGCTCCAGGCGTGAAAAGGCCGCGACCCCCGCCCAGGAATCGCGGCCCGTTCATGCGCAAATGAATCGATTAACAGCTACTCCGCTCAACTCTGCTCTTCGTTCCCCGAGAGCATCAACAACTACAACTTCCGCGTCGACTCTAAGACTTGCGCGAGCCTTAAGAGGGAGGATACCAACCCTGCCGATCAATGCGACATTTTTTACCACAAAATACAAAACAAGCTGTTGCGGGGAACTCCTGGGAGCAGGGCAGAATCGCTGCAGCCAGCCTGATAGGCCGATTTGCGCCATTTTCGGGGTGACTGGCGCAGTCGCGCGAGTTTAAGATGTGTTCAGGACTGCAGCGCGGGTAGTCCTCACAAAGGTCTGATTTTCGGGGTCTGTTGGCGGCGCTGCACTTCGCGGAGTAGACCAATTCCTGCCCTTGTCCCCGGCTCCCTGACAGGTGTTCTCCGAGAATTGGCTGCCAGGCCTGGCGGCCAGGCGGGGGACTTTGGCCTCGCGAGCCTACCGGCTCGTACCGGGGCAGAAGGCTTCACGCTGCCCGAAGAGCCCTTGCTCGAGCAGAGTGCGAAGGAGCAGGATGAGCCCCCCCCGGCGAAGCGGAGCCGACGCAAGGCGGGTCCCGCTAGCGCTACGACGTCCCGAAGTCGTAACGGAACGAGCAGCCGCCTGGACTCGCCGGATGCGCACGGCAAAACGGATCTTCCCTCGCACTTCCGGCGACGCAGCGAGCCGCTGCCAGGGACTTACGGCCCCGACGGTCGGCTCGGCGGCCTCGATCCACTCCAGGCTGGAGACCAGGGTGCGAATCGGTTCATTTCGCTCCTGGAAGCTCGTGAATCGCCCGCCGTGCGCCAGGGCAACGGTGAGGGAACGGCAGGGCCCGCTCGTCTTGTCGATGCGCCCCGCGCCGAAGACTTGTCAGCGAACCGGACCCGGCAGGAGTTTCCCGTTGCACAGGAGTCTGGGCGGAAGGGTCGCCTGGCGGAGCAGCAGCGGCTGGGTTCGTTCCTCCGGATGGCAGGTGAGCCCCGCGAGTTGACCGCCAACGACGAGGCCGTAGTTCGCGGTCTGAAGAAGTTGGAACGTGCAGTAAGGGACCGGGAGATGGACCAGGCCCGCGCTGGTGGCGGCGTGACGGGAAGGAGCCGGTACCAGGTCGAGACCGGCCCCGACGGCAACCGCTACATCACCGATGGAACCACCAGTCCCACGCCGATCCGCGGCGGTACCCCGCAGCAGGAACTGGCGCGTGCCCGCGCCGTGCGGCGTGCTGCCCAGGCCCCGGGCTCTCCTTCTTCGCGTGACCTCGCGGTCGCTAGCGAGGCGGCCCGCATTGAGCGAAGCGCCGAAGAGAAGGTGGGTGAGGCCCGGGACGAGGTGCAGGCAACCCGCGAGTTGAACTTTTCTGCCGAGAGCGAGTCTCTCGAGGCTTCGGTAGCCCGCGAGGAAGTGGCCGCGGCCCGCCGCGCCGAGTTGCGTGAGCTAGACGAGCGCCGCGCCGCTCGCCGCAAGCTCGAGGTGGCTGAGATCGAGGACCTCACGGTCGACAATCCCGAGGTTGTCGACTTGAAGCGGCAGGCTGCTGTGACGGCCTATCTCGATCAGCTCTGATCCCGCTTCTTACCAAGGTCTGCCAGCCACGCGAGCACCTGGTCGCGCTGCGTGCCGGGCGGCAGCAGCACTCCGAACGTGGCAGTGCCCGCAGCAGAGTGCAGCCGATCGAGCAGCCCGTGGAGCTTCGCTGCGCCGGGGCTTGCGGGAAGGATGATGACAAGGTCCGTTGGAGTGACTTCTGCCAGCAGGGACTCGAGTCCGGACGTGTCCGCTACCTGCCGCTGCCAGCAGGGGTAGGCGGGCTCCAGGCTCTGAGCGAGGCCATCCAACTCGGTTGTTCCGGTCGAAGCTGTGCCGACGGCAACCAGCAGTGCTGCAGAAAAGGGCTCCGCCGGGGCGTCCATGAGCAACAGGACCGGACCGTCGTGGTCTTTGATGATGGCAGTGAAGCTGGGGTCATCGGGTGCCACGGAGCCCCGCGACCAGCCAGTCACCAGCAACCTGCCCGTCGAGCCGGCTCGGATCTCGGCCAACTGTTCGGCCAGTGCCTGAGTCTCGTGGGAGAGCCGGCGAATCGGCACGTGGTGCCCGCGGCGGGCAGTCTCGACCATGTAGCGCAGGGCGCGATCGACCTTGCTGTTGCCGCGGAAGCCCAGGGCAGTTGACTGCAGTCGGCCCAGCAGTTCGCGCTGTGGGTCCGGTAGCGCCCACGCGAGGACGCGCCCCGCATTGCGGTCGGTCAGTGCGAGAGCGGTTCGAAGTAGGCTGCCGTCCTCCTCGCCGGACAGCAGAGCCAGCACGCTCGCCGCCGGTTCGGAAACGCTTCCAGAGATGGGCGTGGAGGCCGCAAATTCGAGCATCGCGAGATCCTAGCAGCCTGCCCAGATGCTGCGGACATGTAGTGAACATGTAGCGAAGCTGCAGTGAGCGGTTCGGGGGTCCAGCAGTCTGGTACAGTGCCTCGCCGCTTCGTCGGTTCGTGCCGTTTACAGGCTGGTGCCACGTTTTCGTTCAGTGCTTACCGGAGGTCCTAATGAAGAGTATTCGCCCCACTCTTGCTGCACTGCTTGCAGTCTTCTTACTACCGGCCTGCGACTCGAGTCCCGAAGGTGCTGGCGAGGAGGAGGCAGCGGAAGATCTTTCGTCCATTCTCCTCGAGGATGACGAACTCTCCGGCCAGTTGGCTTCCGCCAACCAGATTGCAGGCGACGAAGCCAAGATCAAGAAGGAACAGGCTCGCTTCCTGGACCTGGCCGAGAAGTTCGAGGCCAAGACCGGTCGCAAGCTGAGTGGCGTGTCGTTGAGTGGTGAGCAGGCCGCGCTGCTCGAGACCATGCTGTCCGACGAAGAGGACATCACCCTCAAGACTCTGCTCGATGACATCCTCGAGACGCGCAAGACCATCTCGGAGCTCGAGAACGACATCGACGACCTCAAGGCTCAGTTGCCCACTCCGGACATCGCGGGTCGCAGTGATCGGCACATCAAGTTGGCCACCAACTACCTGGTCAAGACGCACGGCCTCGACAAGAAGGAGGCCAAGGCGCTTGCCCGTCGTAGCCTGCTGACCGAGAACCTCGCCAAGGGCATGGAGGTCTGGCACTTCTATGCGGACGGTGTCTACGGCACCACCGTGACCCAGGGTACTGCCCGGGTCTCACCCTACTTCCTCAATGTGCGGGCGCGCCGCAAGCTGGAAGATGAGCGGGACGATGCATTGGCCTTGGCTGGCAGCCTCGAGGCGGAGATCAGAGTGCTCGAGGTGACGCGTGACGAGTTGCGCAGCGATCTGCGGACACTCAGCGACCAGCACGAGGTCCTCACCGAGGAGCGCAACGTGCTGCGCAATCAGCGCGATGACCTCGTCGCGGACGACCACAGCGCCTGGTACCACATCGAGCATTTCCGCAAGCTGCGCAAGCAGGATGTCCTCCCGCCAATTGGTGTTCGCGTCAAGGACTGGAAGCCGGAACTCCTGACCCGGAACATCGATCTGCGTCGAAAGAGCAGGATCCCGGTCTACGCCGAAGACTACAAACTGGCTCGCTTTCACAAAATCCTGCTGCTGCCGAAGAGTCACTACAAGGAGAAGGTCGACTACTCGGTGGAGTACCGCGACGGAAGCACTGTCGGTGTGGTCGAACTCTTGAACGTCAAGAAGTTCGAGAACGACGCCTTCGTCATCGCTGTCAGGTAGAACTGGTTCATTGTGAAGGAGTTGATCGAGCAGGGCTTCGCTTCGCCCGATTGGCAGGAACGTGCTGATGTGCGTGCTGCTGTCGAAGAGACGATCGCTCGGCTGGACCGCGGCGAGCTTCGTGTTGCCTCGCCTCCTGCCGACGGTGACGGCGCGTGGACCGTGAACGTCTGGGTAAAGCAGGCGGTCCTGATGTACTTCTCAATCGCACCCATGGTCGAGTTGGACTCCGGTGTCTTGAAGTGGTTCGACAAGATCCCCGTGAAGGGAAGCCACGCACTCGACGGCGTCCGCGCGGTACCGCCGGCAACGGTCCGTCGGGGAGCCTACGTCGAGCCCGGGGCGATTCTCATGCCCTCCTACGTCAACATCGGCGCTTGGGTCGGGCAGGGCACCATGGTCGATACCTGGGCGACGGTCGGTTCGTGTGCCCAGGTGGGGCGAAACGTGCACCTGAGCGGAGGTGTGGGGCTCGGCGGTGTGTTGGAGCCGGCCGGGGCGGTGCCCGTGATCATCGAAGACGGTGCCTTTGTCGGTTCGCGGTGCATCGTGGTCGAGGGGGTCCGGGTCGAGCGCGAGGCGGTGCTGGGAGCGAATGTCGTGCTCACGTCCAGCACTCCGATTATCGACGTCACAGGCGAACAGGAAGTGATCTACAAGGGCCGGGTCCCGGCTCGCTCGGTGGTGATTCCGGGCACTCGTAACAAGGACTTCCCGGCGGGTAGCTACCAGGTGCCCTGTGCTTTGATCATCGGTCAGCGCAAGGCGAGCACGGACCTCAAGACGAGTCTCAACCAGAGTCTCCGTGAGTTCGGTGTGCAGGCCTGAGGTTATGGGGTGCGGCTACCGTGAGTGACGGGATCAAGATCGGGGTGCTCGGGGCTGGATCCTTTGGCACTGCTCTGGCGTCGACCCTGCTCAAGAGTGGCCACGAGGTGTGTCTGTGGTGCTTTGAGCCCGGCCATGCGGACGAGCTCAACGAGCATGGGCGCAACACCCGCTACATGTCCGACTTCGAGTTGCCGGGCCTGGTGGCGACGGATCGGCTGGATGTGGCCGTGGTCGGCGCCGACCTGGTGTTGTTCGTTTCGCCGTCCCACGTCACCCGCTCGCTGGCTCGCGAGGTGGCACCGTTGCTCGGGGCCAATTGCACTGTGGTCTGCGCCAGCAAGGGCATCGAGGCCAGCGGCGAGACCATGGACGAGGTGCTGCACGAGGAACTTCCCGAAGCTCTGCATGGCAATCTCGCCTACAGCTCGGGGCCTTCGGTTGCCCGAGAGGTGCGCGACGGGCAGCCCACCGCGGTGGGGGGGGGGGCGCGCCGCAGCGAGGTGGCGGAGCGAGTCCAGGCGGTGTTTTCGGGTCCGACCTTTCGGGTGTACACCACCGAGGACGTGGTCGGTGTCGAGTTGGGCGGAGCCGTCAAGAACATCATCGCGATCGCCGCGGGCTGTTCCGATGGCATGGGCTTCGGACACAATGCCCGAGCGGCCATCATTACCCGGGGCCTGGCCGAAATGAGCCGTCTCGGCGCTGCCCTGGGCGCCCAGCCGCTGACCTTCATGGGCTTGGCCGGCATGGAAGATCTCGTGCTTACCTGCACGGGTGATTTGAGCCGAAATCGCACCGTGGGACTTGGTCTCGGCAAGGGCATGAGCCTGGCCGATGTGACCGCCAGCCTGGGCGGCCAGGTCGCCGAGGGAGTCAAGACCACAGCGTCCACCTACCGCCTTGCCGAGAAGGTGGGTCTGGACATGCCCATCGTCACGGCAATGCACCAGATCCTCTACGACGGTCGTTCGCCGTCCGAGGTGGCCGCAGCCCTGATGGGAAGGCCACTGAAGCACGAACTTGAGTAGCTGGTAGTGGCGTCCACCGGGCCCCTGCTGGGACTGTTCTGCCACCATCGCTGTGGTTCGACCTGGCTCAGCGACCTGTTCGAAGAGCTTGCTACACACAGCGGCTACCGATTCGCGCGGGTCTTCGACAGCGAGATGTTCGGGTCTGATCTACCGGCTTTCGTCGCCGCCGAGGGAGTCGAGGTGCTCGCGTACATGAACGCCGACTGGCGACATGTCGAGTCCCTGGAGGGTCTGCTTGGGGTGCACGTCGTGCGCGACCCGCGGGATGTCCTGGTGTCGTCGTACTATGCGCACCGCTTCAGCCACCCGACCGATTATTGGCCCGGTCTGGCAGAGCATCGTGCCGAACTGCAGGCCTTGTCGCTGGGAGACGGCCTGCTGGCAGAGGTCCAGTGTCGGCGCTTACAGTTTCAGCAGATGGACGAGTGGCACTACGCTGCGCCGGGGGTCCTGGAACTGCGCTTCGAGGACCTGGTCGAGGAGCCTGTCCAAGAACTCAGCCGTGCCCTCCGCCACCTTGGCCTGCTGGTCGACGGCGCCGGCTCGGGCGCAGCGAGCAGCGAGGCAGCGAGGCATTCGGGCAGCCTTGGCAAGCTGGCCCGGGCCGTCCTGGGCCGCGTGCGAGGCAACGACGAGCGTGGCGGCATCTCGGCCACGAGCCTCGAGGCGGTTCTGCAACGTCACAGTTTCGAGGTGTTGTCTGGCGGCCGGCAGCGCGGTACCGAGGACCGGATGCACCACTATCGCAGCGGCAACCCTGGTGAATGGCGCGAGGTGCTGACGCCTGAGCACCTGGATGCGCTCAACACGCACTTTCCCAGGCTGCTCCAGCGACTCGACTACGGCACCTGAGTCGAGAGTTCAGCCAGCCTCTTCGCTGACTTCGGCCTCAGCCCACAAGCTGAAGTAGTCGATGCGGCGACTGTCGAAGGTTGCCGGCCTCGTGCGATCGTGTGCCCACTCTTTGAGCTCCTTGAGCTGCTGGTCCATGGTGCGAGCCAGGGGCACGGTCTCGCGCAGCGCCCGCAGGATGTCGAGGGTCGCTACCTCCCGGTCTTCGGCGAATGCGTGGAACATTGCGTCGACGATGCTCTGCTCGATCTCCGCGCCGGAGAACTTCTCGGCGACCTCTGCCAGTGCCCAGCAGTCGAAGTCCGCAGCGGCTCGACCCCGGCGCTGGAGATGGATGGTGAAGATCGACTCCCGCTCATGGATGTCGGGCAGATCGACCCAGAAGATCTCGTCGAAGCGTCCCTTGCGCAACAACTCGGGGGGCAGACGCCGTACGTCGTTGCCCGTGGCAACCACGAACACCGGCTCTTGCTTTTCCTGCAGCCAGGTGATGAAGCTGCCGAAGACACGAGCCGCTCCCGCGCTGTCGGAGGCACCGCTGTCGACTCCTGCGAAGGCCTTCTCGATTTCATCGACCCACAACACGACCGGTGCCATCGATTCGGCGATGCCGATGGCGCGGCGCAGCCCCTCTTCGGTCGTGGCAGCCCCGAGCACCAGTGCGCCGACGTCCAGTCGCAGCAGAGGTACCTTCCAGAGGTCGGCGATCGCTTTGGCTGTTAGCGACTTACCACAGCCCTGGACACCCAGCAGAAACAGCCCGCGCGGTTGTGGCAGGCCGTAGGTGCGAGCCTTCTCGGAGAACGAACCGCTGCGCGAGTGGACCCACTGCTTGAGATTGTCGAGGCCGCCCACCTCGTTCATGCTGGTCCGTAGCGGGTGGAATTCGAGGAACTGCGAGCGGCGGATAATCTGACTCTTTTCGGCGATCACCTCGACCAGTTGGTCGCGGCTGAACGAGCCACTCCGAAGCAATACTTTGCTGTAGACCCGCTTGATCTCCTCCTCGGTGAGACCGAGGCTGGCCTTGACGACATGCTCGAAGAGTTCCAGGTCGACCTCGATGTCCTCGCCCTTGAGCAGTGTGTGAAACAGCCGCGCCACTTCTTTGAGGGCTGGTAGCGGTAGCTCCAGGGTCGCAATGTCCTTCTCGAGTTCCGTCGGCACGACTGCCCGCGGAGAGAGGAAGATGAGGGTCTGCCCCCGGTCGCTGAGCTGTGGGCTCATGTCCCGCAGCCGGCGGTTAATCTCGGGTTGGGCTATCTGGTGGTGAAAGTCCTTGAGCACGACGACGGTCGGTTTCTCGAGCGTTGCGATGTGGGCCAGGCAGGTCGCGGCGGAGTCCGTGTCCTCTACCAGCCCTTTGGAACTCGAGATGCCTGAGACGACCGACCACAGCAACAGCGGCCGCTTGAGACTCTTGCTCAGCTTCCGGACTCCTCGCAGCGCCCGTTCTTCCTCCCAGGTCAGGAGATAGACGAAGGGATAGCGGGCTCGGAGCTTGAGTGACAGCTCGTCAAAGACGGAATCCACGCGGGGATCCTAGCCTGAATCCCACCCGAGTGCCTCGGTTCCGCCAGCGCAAGGGCCTACTGGTCCGCCGCGGGCGACGGGTCGGCGCGCGCCCCAGTCGCTTCGGGGGGGCCGTACAGCACCCAGTCTGAGGCGGCCTGGATCTCGAGCAGCCCCGCTGCTCGTACACGCTTGTGCCACGGCTCGTGATCCTTGTGCAGCAGGGCCCAGCGCGGTTGTCGGCGCGGTGGATTGGGCACCGGGTATCGGATGTCGGCGTGTTCGCTCACCTGGCTGTCGGTCAACTCTGGACTATAGGGGAGCAGTGGCTCGGACAGACCCTCGGCAGGCGGCTCGACCTTGTCGATCTCCATCTGCTGGTAGCAGTACACGGCGAAGCGACCCGAGAACAGGTGCAGAGTGTCGTAGTCGGTAACGATGGCGGCGTCCTCGGGAACAAGTCGTCGCAACTGCTCTGCGCCACGCACGCGGTCCCGTAGCCACTCCTTGTTGTCGACGTCCATGCTCTCGAAGCGTCCCTCGTCCTGGATCAGCCAGGGAGCCAGTTCGGGCAGGATGTGCGGCTGCCAGTGGGCCTTGATGTTGAGACCTTCCCAGGCCAGTAGCGCCACCAGGATCCCGACGATGGCGGTGGCAGGCAGCTTCCAGATTCGTAGCAGTCGGCTCCAGCCGACCGCACCGGCAGCAGCAGCCAGTGCCACTGCGGGAGCTGGGTGGTGGATGTAGGGCCCATCCCACATCGCCTCCCACTGCGCCTGGCTGAACAGGTAGACCACCAGGGGCAGACAGGCCAGCAGCAGCTCCGGTGCGAGCAGGGCGCCGAAGCCGACGGGGACCAGCCATTCCAGGAAGTAGCGGACCCTGTCCCAGAACATAGACGCTGGAGTACGACCCCAGTCGGCGGCGCCGGTCTCGCCCATGCGGCCGCCCAGGAAGTCGCGCGTCCACTCGCCGGGCTGGATGTAAAAGGTGATGTTGAGGCGCAGGGCCGAGGTGACTACCAGGAAGCCTGCGGTTGCCGCGATGACCAGCTTCGCCAGGCGCTTGCGCTGCTCCCGGGGCGCTGCTTTCCAGGCCATCGTCGCCAATGCCGCGCTCATCACCAGCAGCGTGACCTCCTCGCGGCACAGGCAGGCCAGTACCGCCCATACGAAGGCCTCCTTCTTGCGGGTCTCGCGCAGGGCCGCCACCAGCAGCAGCAGGAAGGGGATGGACCAGGTCAGCGGCCGGATGTCGGCCATCGCCATGCGCCACAGTGGCCACCAGGCGAGGTAGATCAGGCCACCTGTTGCCGCGGCCAGGGGACTTGCGGACTCGGCCCTCGCCAGGCGGTAGACTCCGATGGCACCCAAAGCCAGGAGGGTGGATTGCACCGCAAACAGCGTCTCCAGCCGGGGGGCAAGCCAGTAGAACGGCACCGCCAGCAGCAGGATCGGTTCGAAGTGGGTCTCGCCGAACAGGCCGGGAGGCTCGTGGTAGCTGGCCGATTGGATGTGGCCGTTGCCCTGTGCGACGTTCCAGACCAGGTTGTGGAAGAAGGTCAGGTCGATGGGCCATTCCACCGTCAGCCCGGCCGACTTCCAGGCCAGCATCTTGGTGTGCAGTACCGCGAACGCCACCATCGCCAGCGCCAGCAGCACGTAGGCTGTGACCGTGCGCTGGGGCTCGGCTCCGGCGACCGTGGCTGGCGTTTCGTTCGTTGCTGCCATCGGCCAAGGCTCCCTGTTTCCAGCCAGAGGGTCAACCAGCCGTGTTGACGATGGCCGGTTGCCCGGACCTCAGTGCGGTGGCAGCAGTGCTCGCCGGAGTGCTCTGCTCGTGGCTGCTGCTCGCCGGTTCCCGTGCGCTGGCGGACGAGACGCCGCGCCGGGCTACGGCACTGGGAGTCCTCGCCTCATTGCTGCCGCTCGCGTGGTTGGTGCCTCACCTCTGGTTGCCGTGGTGGGATGCATGGTTGCCCGGCGCTGCAGTCGGCCTGCGCGTGGCGGGCCTGGCAGCGCTGGCCCTGGTCGTCAGCGCGGGCATGGGCTGGTGTGCTGCCTACCTGGCGGTCCTGTTCGACGAGCCGGAGTTTGTGCGCGCCGAGCCCGGAGAGGCTACCGGCAGGCGCAGTGCCGCTGGACGTGGCAGGGCGGGGCGGGCGCCGTCCTCGGCGGCTGGCTCCCCACCGCCGACGCTGCGACCGGCAGAAGGCGCTGTCTCCTCTCCGCCACCGGGCCGCGACGAGAACGAGGAACGTGATGGATTGCTGCGTACCCTCGAGGAGGGGCCCGACTTCCGCAGCGCCGCTGCCGCCAAGGCCCTGGCGTTGAGTTGCTCCGGCAGCCGGCAGCCCCGGGTCATCGCCGCGCTCGTGGATGCGGCCCATCGCGAGGATTTTGGCGTGTTGGTACGAGCGGAGGCCGTGCTGGCGCTGTACCAGGTGCTCGGCGAGAGCCTGCCCACGGACGTCGAGGTGACGATTCGGCGGGATTTTCCCAGCGGTGTCGACTGGGACTTTGTCGAGGCCTGCCGGACGCTCGGAGTGGCCGGCTCCTGATCAGGCCCCGGCGCCGTTCGCCAGCGCCTTCTCCTGGGCGATGCGCTTGCGGAGATTCTTGCGCAGTTCCTTGGCCTGGGGACCCAGTGCCCGGTCGGCTGCCTGCTTGTAGCGATTGGCCGCGCCGCTGTGGTCACCGCTCATGCTCAGCAGGTTGCCCAGGGATTCCAGGAAGCGCAGCTCGCGTCCGCGGTCGCTGGCTCCCTGGACCAGGCCAAGCCCCTGCTCGAGGGCACTCTGGGCGGGCCCGTAGTCTTCGGCCTTGAGCTTGACCTGGGCGATGTTGAACAACACTTCCGGGAGTAGGCCTTTGGCTCCGCCGTCCTTGCAGGCGGCACGGGCGGCCTCGAGATAGCCCAGCCCAGCCTCTTCCTTGCCACTCATCACTCCAAATACGCCGCAGTGGTAGAGGTCGCCTTCCTCGCCACTGTCGCCGATCTCTCGGGTCAGTTCGAGGGCGTGGCAGGACATCTCGAAGGCTGCCTCGATGCGCCCGCGGGCTGCTTCGGCCTGGCACAGCAGGCGTGCAGCGAGGCGCTCGCGCGGCAGGCTGCGCACGGCGCGACTGATCTCGATGGCTCGTTCCAGGATCGGGGCGACGTCAGCGCCCTTGCCGGTGATGAGCGAGCATTCGCCCTGGTTGAGCATGGCTTCCAGCGTGAGTAGGAGGTTGCCTGCCTCGGTAGCCAGTTTTACGGATCTCGCGAAGCAGATGGCTGCCTTGCTGGGCTGGCCCTTGCGTTTCTCGAGCACCCCCTCGATGTAGAGACTGTGGGCCATGACCGGCGGAATAGTGGATGCCTTCTTTGCTTTGCGGAGGTAGGTCTCGACGCCCTTCTCGGGGCCTGTGCCCAGCGCAATCATGGCGAGCTGGTTGAAGGTCTCGCCGGCGCGGGTCGAGTCGCCAGCTGCGAGCAGAGCCTCGGCCGCCTTCTCGCCCTGAGCGCGGGCTTCATCTGCCTTGCTTTCGCGTACCAGCATTCGGCACTTGAGCAATTCGATGTAGGCAAGCGATGAGCTTTCCTGCTCGCGGAGTGCCCATTGTTCGGCTCGCTCGACGGCCAGCTGGGCCTGTTCCACGGGCAGTCCGTTCACGGCGCGGTCCGCGGAGCCGCAGTACAGGAAGCGCTGCAGGCGGTCGGGATAGGGGGAGTCGGGATAGCGCTCGCACAGGTCGACGGAGAACTCGGTGATCTCTGGCCGGTCGGCGCCCATGGCCAGTGCCAACAGGTTGCGCGCGCCGCGCGGGTCGCCCCCGGCTGTGAACAGCCGCGCACCACGGGGTATGTACTCGATGGTCGCCGGTGCGTAGGACTGGAGAATGATCCTGCCGAGCTCGCACGAGATCTGGTCCGGCTCGTCCAGCTTCACGCCCTCGGGGGGATTGTCGCGGTACCAGCGACGGTAGAAGTCGTAGCGAAAGCGGTAGGACCAGGTACCCAGAGTTTCGTTGTAGGCGCCCTCTTCGACGATGTGCGGCATGGCGTCGAGTGCGTCGTCCACCTCGTCCTCGCCCGTGTCCAGCCAGGTGCGAATCAGGGACGAGGTGAACTCGCGTCCCTCGAGAGCGGCAACGTACAGGACTTTCTCGAGCAGCTTGTCATCCAGCAGTTCGGCCAACTCGGCGGCCTCGCCTTCGCTGTCCTGGGTCTCTTCGTCCTGCTCGCGCACCATCGGCACCAGGACATCGAGGTCGACGTCTTCCATGTCCGAGAGGGAGTAGCCGCTCTCGTCCCAGTTGATGGACTCATCCTCTTCCAGGGCGTCGAGGACCTCGTGGAGGGTCTCGGGGTTTCCTGCGCTCAACTCCAGCAGCCGCGCTGCCAACTCGGCGGGGAAGCTGTTGGGTTGGTAGGTCCCTGCCAGCAGCTCCGCTATCTCTTCTTCGCTGAGGGGAGCGACTTCGACGAGTTCGCCCTCGCCGAAGAGCGAGTGCAGGAAGCCGGCCGGTCCGGGCAGGTCGTCGCCGGGTTGCTCTGCGTACAGGCTTTCGCCGGGAGTGACCAGGAAGAGGGTCTTCCAGTTGCGGGCACGGGCGCGGCCAACCAGCGCGCTCAGGAACACCCAGAAACCTGGACTGGTTACCGAATTGAGATTGCGCAGGTCGAGGATCCAGGGGCTGCGTGGGCCCAGCACGTCGAAGGCCAGGAGCAGGGCACGGTAGGGGTTCCTTGCCGGCAGTTTGAGTTTCAGGTTGGTGCCGTCGGGCGTGGCCCGCAGCTCCCGAGCGCTGGTCGCGATCTCTCGCAGCAGTTCGCCTACCTCGTCCTCGCTGGCCTCGGCGGCCTGCTCCAGTACTTCGCAGGGGTCCACGTCGAAGGAACTGCTGCGCGAGATAGCCGTCACGCAGGAGCCGTAGCTGCGCAGCAGGGTGCGGACTGCGTCGTCGCCGGCCAGCAGGTGCAGCGGCACCAGGGTGTGCGGCTGTTTGGTCTCGCGCAGGTGTTCGAGGAGCTTCACTACGGTAGTGGCGCGGCCACTGCCCGGCTCGCCCGAGAGCAATACCGTGTGCGGGCCGGACCGGCCCTTTTCCAGGGCGGCAGCGAGTGTGTCGACTGTTGAGCGGCGTCCGACAATGGGTCGGTCAGAGCGCTGAGTCATCGGGTTTCCAGCCTTGGTTGGGGGATCAGGGAGCAGCGTGTTTCGAGGGCCGCTGCAGCGAGGACGGGGGATAATAGTGAAGGGAATCGGTAATATCCACGAATGAAGCGGCTCCGGGCAAATCGCGCCCTCCTCGGTCTCGTGCTCCTGGCGGTCACGGGCTTCGTGTTTCTGCACGCCGGGGTCTCTTCGAGTGGTGACGGCACCTTCATCGCACCGGCGGAGCGCGAAGCTGCTCGCTGCCCAGCCGACATGAGCTACGTTCCCGCCGGTGCCTTCCTCGCCGGGGCTACGGGCGAACAGGTCGAGCTGCCCGACTACCAGCCGGACATCGTCCGCGACCCGCGCCCGCGCGGCGAATTCCGCACAGAGGATTACTGCATTGATCGCTTCGAGTTCCCCGGGCTAGGACACCGACCGCTCGCCGATGTCACCTGGGTGCAGGCTCGGGTTGCCTGCGAGATGGGTGGCCGGCGACTGTGCACCGAGAACGAGTGGGCAAAAGCCTGTGGCGGGGTCCTGGGTTGGTTGTATCCCTACGGCGATGTCTTCGTTCCCGGCCTGTGTCATGCCGACGTCGACGAGGAAGGGGAGTACGACCGGGTGGTGAACTCAGGTGTCCGGGACAGCTGCCGTTCTCCCTGGAGTACTTTCAACATGGAAGGTAACGTTTCGGAATGGGTCGAGGACAGGCGAGCGGATGCACCCTGGGACCGCTGGGTCCTGGGTGGCACACTCTGGCCGGGGGTCTACGGGCGTGGTTGCCAGGCTCGACATGCCCATCCGGCCGTAGCACCCGTGGCAGGTGACGATGGCTTCCGCTGTTGCCTTGAGCCCCGTCGCTAGCCCGCAGCGTGCGCGCCGGGCTCGGCGGTTGGCGCTGCGCCTTGCCGCGGCTGTCCCGGTCCTGGCCGCAGCCTGTCTGCTCGCCGCGCCTGCCCTCGCCACCACCTGGCGTGTTCCCGAGGACCTGGTCACCATCCGTGACGCACTGAATGTCGCCCAGCCCTGCGACGTGGTGCTGGTGAGCCCGGGGCTGTACCAGGAGAACCTGTTCGTCTCCGAAGGCGTGCGCTTGATCGCTGACGGGGGCCCCGGCGAGGTGGTGATTCAGCCCGAGCGGGACGCCGCCAACGCACCGGCAAGCGAGGTGGCAATCCTCACCAATGGTTCGAGCATCGAAGGCTTTACTCTCCGGGATGCTGTTGTGGGCGTGGCCATTACGGGCCTGTGGAGTGAGGTGAAGAACAACATCATCCTGGACGTCGAGGTCGGAGTCTCCGCCCACGGCGCCGAGGGCTGGGTGGTGGGCAACCAGATCAGCTACCCCTCCCAGCGTGGCGTGTACGGCAACGGCGCCAGCTTGTGGATCGACGACAACCTCATCGAGGGAGCCAATGTCGGTGTCGACCTGGTCAGCAGCTTCGGCCGGTTACTGGACGACGAGCTGCGTGGCAATACCCGGGGAATCAGCCTGCAGGACTCGGTCGCGGACGTTGCCGCCAGCACCTTTGTCGACAACCAGACCGCGGCGATGTTGGGCATGGGCGATGTCATCGTCCAGGGCAGCACGTTCATCGACAACATTGTCGGCCTCTACCTGGTCGACGCCCCAGCTCAGGTGCTCGACAACGAGTTCGACGGTAACGACTACGCCCTGGTCACCGAGTTCTCGTCGGCGACGGTGGTTGCCAACCACTTCGCAAACTCTACGATTGAGGCGATCTCAGAGGGCATCGGTAGCGACTCGCTGGTGGTCAACAACCTGTTCACCGACAATGAAGTGGGCCTCGCAACCAGCGTCGCAGACCCCCACATCCACAACAACGACTTTGTCGGCGGCGGCCGGGGAGTGGTGCTCAGCGGCGGGGATGTGCGCGTCATCAACAATGCCTTCAGCGGGCTGGCGGTGGTCGCTCTCGATGTTGATGCCGCCAGCGAGTTGGTCGCTGGTCACAACCTGTTCTGGGACAACACCACCGACAACCTGGGCTATGCCTTCAACGGCAGCGAGTTGTTCGTTGAGCCGATGTACGACGGCAACTTCCTGCCGATGCTCGGCTCTCCACTGGTAGATGCCGGCAGCGCAGATCCGCTGTACCAGGACCCCGACGGTAGCCTCAGTGACATCGGCCACGGTGGTGGTCCCTATCGCAACGACTTCTACAACCCCGACCTGTCGGGCTCGCTGCAGCTCGACGAGCAGGCGCCGTACCAGATGGACGAGGGCAGCGAGATGGTGATCTTCGCTGAGGGCGTGCACGTGGCCAACAACGACCCGGTTCGTTTCAACTGGGACGTCGACCCCGACGATGGACTGGAGTTTTGCGACTCCTTTACCGGCGCGGTGACCTTCATGCCGCCTGATGATGGCACCTACATCCTGCAGGTGCGGGCTCGCGATACTCTCGACAACGAGGTCGTCCAGGAGGTGACGGTCGAGGTCTTGAACACGGCACCGTTCCTGGACTGGCGGCTGCTGGGAGACGAACTCAGCGAGGGCGGTTTCGTGGTCGTGTGGGCGGATGCGTGGGACATGTCGTCGGAAGACGAGGTGTTCGTGTCGGTGGATTTCGAGACCGACGGTGTGCTCGACATTGTCGACCACGACATCGCCGACGGACCCCTGGTGCAGCTGTGGTCGCTGCCTCAGAGCGGCTCGTGGATGGCCACCCTGTCGGCTAGAGACGATGACGGTGGCCGCACCGAGGTGGGAGAAGAGTTCGTGGTTGCCAACCTGCCTCCCTACCTGGCCGACGATCCACCCGACCTTTTGCGGGTTGGACAGAGCCTCGGCTGGGTGATCCCCGTCGCGGACCCGTCCCCCCTGGACACGGTTTCGGTGGCATTGAGTGAAGGTCCTGCCGGCATGGAGGTCGCCGGTGGCGTGCTGCGCTGGACGCCCACCGACGCCGGCCTGTTCTCCTACAGCCTGGAGTTGTTGGATTCTGACGGCGCGACGGCGGCGCTCGATTTCGACATCGAGGTACTGGAAGCTCTCGATGAGGGCTGTGGATGCCATAGCGCCGGTCGTGCCGGTGCTCGCTCAGGGCTCCTCTTGCTGCTCACCCTGCTTGCCTGCGGGCTGCGCCGTCGGCAGGTGAGTGGACGACGGGGCGATCCGTAGCGCGCAGCGCTCGCGGAAGTCTGGGGACAGCCGGGTCGCCGCCTGGATCATCGCCGGCCGATCGTCGCGGTTCGCCCCCTGAATTCGACCACAGCCGGGCTCGCCCTGGATGCTGAGTGCCATGCCCAGTCCTGCCGCTGCGTGCTTGCGGTCATTGCCCAGGCGTGACAGCAGCCCCAGCCACAGGCCGGGCCGGTCCGGTGCGAACACTGCCAGCGCCCAGCCGATGTTCTGGTAGATGCGTGCGCGCTCTGGCCCCGCCTGCGGCTGTGTCGCGCGGTCCTTCTGCACCCGGTCGAGGATGCGGCTCGCATCGAGTACAGCTGGCGGTTTCTCTCGCAGCAGGTCCTGGGAGGCAGGCAGCCGGGGGACCAGGTTGAAGCCACGAATGTCCGCCCCGCGTCGGGCAAGGAAGTCGTTGACTCCGGCAGCGGTGTCGTAGCTGACGTTGCCTACATCGTGGTCCACGTAGAGCGTCGCGCGGTAGGCGAAGAAACCGCTGGCCTCGCCGGTCGGGCTTCCGATTCGGCTCGCCTCGAACAGTTGTCCCTGGACCTGCAGGCCAGGCAGCAGCCACAGGGCGAGTCCCGCGCCCAGTAGCGCAGTCCGCCAGCGGCCTCGCTGCTCCCCACCCTGCTGCCAGGCCCAGCCGACGGCGACGGCAAGGGAGACCAGCAGAATGGGCCAAAGGGGTAGCAGGTAGCGCATCTCCACCGACGGGCGGCGGGGTCCGAAGCACAGCAACAACAACAGGTGCCCGACCGGTACGACCAGCAGCAGCGCGAGGATTCGCCCGCGCAGCTCGGGCAGCGACCGTGCGCCGCGTAGGATCTGCCACCAGGCGACCAGCAGGAAGCCGAGCAGCACGCCGTCCAGGAGCAGGCGGGTCGGTCGTCGCAGCTCGCTGCCGAGCAACTCGGAGCCCCAGGCGGGCAGAGGCAGCAGGTTGGGCAGCGTCGCTGGGATCAGGGCGGCGGAGGCCAGGCCCCGACTCAGCAATCGGATCGGCGTGTTGCCTGCCTCCTCGGTGACCGATGCGTCCATGCCGCCGGTGAGCAGCCAGCCGGCTACCAGGGGCATCGCGGCACCGGCGATAAGCCAGGCAGCTCGCCGCCGGTGCAGGCCGCCGGCTTCGCTGTCCTGCGCCTCGCCGGACAGCAGCCAGGCCAGCAGCAGGATGGCCACGATTGGCAGGTAGAGGATGCTCATGGTTGCGGTTGCACCGAGGGCAAGTCCGAGCAGCAGCGCGCCGCGGGTGCTGGCACCGAGCCCGGAGACCAGCGCCAGGGCCGCCAGCCCGAGTAGGGCGGCAGCCTCGGAGTGGCTGCCCCAGGTGATCAGCGAGCCGGCCAGGAACACCGGCGGGGGAAACAGCAGAAGGAGCGCTGCCAGACCGCCTCCCAGAGGCCCTGCCAGCCTCCCGGCGACGCCCGTCCAGGCCAGGAAACCCAGGGTCGCAAAGAGCAGGGCGATGAGCTTCAGCGCCGGGAAGCTGTCGGCGTGGCCCAGGGGAACGGTGAGCGATGCGTACAGGGCTGACACGGCAAGGAAACCACCGTGGGCGGCGTTGCGGGGATCCCGTGTGAAGTCCAGGACTTCGCTAAGCGACGGCGGCCCATCTTCGATCCAGCGGTCGCCGAGGATCGAGTGCTTGGCCTCGGCCCAGTCGGGCGCGTGGATGCGGTCTGCGGCGCTGAGAACCAGCAGCAGCCTGGCGGCGACAAAGACGACGCTGACCGTGAGCAGCGCGCGCCGGCTCACTTCAGAACTTCGCCTGGATGATGAGATTGAGGCCCAACTGTCGGGCGCGCTTCTCGTCGAGGACTCGGGTGCCGACGCCGGTCTCGGGATCGGTGGTCACCTTGGTGGTGTTGTAGTCCTGGGTGTAGGAGATCTCGCCGACCATCACCAGCATCTTCGACAGGTGCCACTTGAGGCTGCCCTTGAAGGACAGAATGGTGAATGGTTCGCTGCCGGTGGGCATGATCTCGTAGTCGTTTGCCTCGCGAATCACCTCGAGTTGGCGGTTGCCTTCGGCGTCGTCCAGGGCAAAGAACGAGGCCGGTTGCATCAGGCCGAACACGAAGCCCGGGGTCAGGTGCGCCTTCTCGAGGTACCAGTCCCACCACAAGGCGCCGTAGACCTGGGGTTTCTGGGTGGTGCCCTCGGCAAAGGAAAGGTAGGGCGTCAGGCCGGGCACGTTGAACACCAGGAACGAGACGTCGCGGTACACGATGTCGAGCCCGACCCGCATGTTCTTGAGGAAGCGTGCCTGGGCACTGAAGGCTCCAGTGATGGCGTCATCGAGGTTCGTAGAGTCGGGACTGTCAGCGTCGATAAGGCTCTGCCACAGGGTGGTCAATTCGATTCCGACGCCAAACCCAAACGCTCCCTTGTAGTCCGGTATGAGCGAGGCATGCTGCCGTCGATCGGGGTCATTCACCAGGGGCTTCAGGTCGGGGGAAATCCCCATTTTCGTGTTCCAGGTGAACTGCAGGCGGTGGCTCAGGCCGAAGGCGTACAGGGCCTGGCTGCGGAAGGGGTCCTGTTGGAAGGTGCCTCGGGAGAAATAACCGCCGCCGAGGTCATAGGACAAGCGCGCCCGGCCGCCCTTGGCAACGAGGTTGGGGCCAAGGCCGCCGAGGATGCCCCAGTAATTTTCGGTCTCGTTGTTGTCGGCGCGCAGCCGGACCAGCGCCTTGGCACCGACAAAGGCATAGAAGCGCTGCAGGTCGAGGTGCACCTTGATGCCGGGGACCGGTCCGCGGTTGCGCGCCCAGATGGTGTTGCCGCCCCAGGTGAGGTCGTAGGTGTAGCCCAGTCGGAAACGATCGGCGGAGTAGGGCCAGGCGGTCAGGCGGACGTTGTTGCCCTTCTTGTTTCGGTTGAACCAGAACGTGGTCGCGATCCAGGAGCCATCGTCGCGGAAGCGGCCCACCAGGGCATTGTCGTCGGGGTCGCGGCTCAACTCGAACTCAGCGACAAAGGCCGCCTCGGTGTCCACGAACGGCAGGAAGCCCGGCATCTTGCCGTACAGCACCAGGTGGCTCTCGCTGACCACCTTTTGCTTCTCGGCGTTGAGTCCCTCGAAGAACAACTCCGGGTACTCGTTCGCCATGCCCAGTGTCGGCGAGCCGTCCTCGTGGCCGGCGAGCAGGTTGTCGTCGCCAATGTAGAAGGTCAGCGTCGTCTTGATGTAGTCGGAGATCGGGGGCTTGCTGTTTGCCTTCGCGGCCTTTTTCTCGGGCTCGACCCAGGGTGGCAGCTCGTCGCCGGTCTCGGCGGTCTCGGGCTCTGGGGTGCCGGTCTCGGCGGAATCGGGCTCTGGGGTGCCGCTCTCAGCGGTCTCGGGCTCGGGGGTGCCGCTCTCAGCGGTCTCGGGCTCGGTGCTCTCGGGCTCTGTGTCAGGCTCTTGTCCCTCGCCGCCGTCGGCGTCTTCCGAGCTTTGTTCGTCCTGTTCGGAGGAAGAGTCGCCCTCTTCCTCGGCGAAGGCCGGAGGTGCCAGGGCCAGGGCCAGCACGAAGGGGAGGGTCGACAGCGGGTTCAGTAACAACTTGAGCATGTTCGTCTATCCAGCAGCAGCAGGTGAATCGGCTTAGTTTGCGGGCCAGGTGGTCCAGTCGAAAGCGTCGCGTGGATTGATGGTCCAGACGTTGTAGCGAGCCGAGACCACGCCGACGAGATCCGTGATGGTGCCGGCGCCGCCACTGGCACTGTTGAAGGAGTCAGCGCTGTCGAAAAGTTCGCTGCCAACGTGGATTTCGGGGCAGCCCGAGACCTGGTAGTAACCCCAGCTCTCGCAGTTGCTGTCCTGGGCGACCACCGTTGCCGAGGGGATGCTTACCAGCATGCCCTCGTGGGCTTCGGTGATAGAGCAGGGATCGAGCACCGCAATGGCGAGGCTGTTGACGTCGGGGTGGCTTCCGGTGGTGGTGACGGAGTCGTTGGAATCAATGACCAGTTGGCTGTTGGCTCGGTACTCCTGGTACGTGGCATCGCTGACATCGATGATCGAGCCTACAGGCGGGATCGAGGCATTCTCGTCGCTGCTGAACACCAGCATTCCGCCAAAGGCCGTGACGTTGGGGTCAACGGCATAGAAGGCCCCGCCGAACCAGGTCTCGGGAGAGACCACCACCAGCCCACTGGCGGACGCCGGACTTGCCTCGTCCACCGCTCGGCAGTTGAGGGCCTGCAGGTTGTCGTTGCCGGTCCATGCCGTGTCGCAGCCGGGGTAGGTGTAGGAGACGTCGTCCGCCCAGCGGGGGAACAACTTGGCGTCTCCGAAGCTCAGGTGCAGGACGCCGGACAGGTTGGTGATCAGGTAGTTGTCCTGCACGTCGACGTAGTGGAAGAAGTCGTCGACGAGAACGCCTCCAGCTTCCCACTCGTAGTAGCTGCTGTAGCTGGGTGGAGAGGTGACGATTGCCCCCTGGATGCTGACCAGGCTGCCGATGAGCAGGGGGTCGGCGACGCCGCCGGCAATGTCGCTGCCGCTGACCGGTGTCGCTGCTGGCACGTCCTCGTTGCCGGTGACGACCAGGTCATCAGCGCTGGTGAGGCGCAACTCGGGAAAATCGAAGGGTGCGATGTAGCTGCCGGTGATGGTGACGGCGGCTCCCGGTGGGATCTGGCCGAGTAGTTCCTCGACCACGTCGCGGAAGGTGTACACGACGATTCCCGAGCCTGCGCCTGTGCCGTCCTGGATCCAGAAGTACGCGTCGGTCTCGTCGGGGTCATCGTCGGTCCACACCGGTGTGCTGACGACACCACCGCTGACGATGACTGTGGTTTCGGGGGCGAACTCGCCCGCGGTGAGCTGGGCGATGGTGGCCTCCACCGGGTCTGAGCTGGTGGCGTCGTCATCGTCGTCGGCTCCGGTGCTGTCGTCATCATCGCCGAAAAGAGGCGTGTCGGGACCGAAGTTGCAGGCGCCAAGGGGCAGGGCCAGGCCGAGCAGCAGGGCGGTGAGTCGCGGGTAGTACATGGTGATTCCAATCATGTCCGCCGCAGCGGAGCGTGGGTGGGGTCGGGTCAGTTGTGGTGCATGGAGCCGAGGGTGCACTCGGGCACCTCGCGGCGTTGGTAGAAGGGAGCGTGACGCGGTCCGGATGGTGGCCGCATGAGGAACTGTGCGCAGTCCTCGGGGCGTTCGTCGGGCGGGAAGTCGAGGCAGTCACGTACTTCGAGGATCCACGCGGGGCTGGCGTAGCGAGTGTGTCGCAGCACGCCCACCAGGTACTCCAGGGGCCGCGGCTCGAAGCACCATTGCGGACTGCCGGCCGACAGGCACTCGGAGTTGTCCTCGCACTCGGGGAACTTCCAGGACGGCACTGTGTTGATGTTGACGACGTTGATTCGCGCCTCGCTGCCCTCGCAGTCACCGTCCAGCACGGCAGGCCACTGGCCGTACTCGTTGTAGTCGAGACAATCCGAGGGGTACGCGACATCGGTCAAGAGGTTGTCCACGCGTACCACCGAGCTTTCCCAGGCTTCCATCTGCGTGCCGATGCAGACCATCGATGGGTCGAGCACTGTGGGCTCGGGCACGGAATTGCCGGAGCTTTCGACCGTCCAGGTAGGGAACTGCAATTCAGTGAAGCCCAGGAACTCGCTGACAATGCCCGCCAGCTTGCTCAGGCGGTCGCCCACCTGGACGCCTTCGGGGCGGGAAAAGCTGAATACGAACATCGAGTTGAAGCTTCCTGGCGGGTCGCTCATGTCTGTGATGTACATGCCGTCGTTGGTGATCGTGGTGACGATTAGTTGGCGGCGCTCGGCCTCGGGCAGAGCCGGGTTCCAGCCGAGGAAGGGCACGTAGCTGTGCTGCATGGGTGACTCGATGGTGGAGTCGCTCTGCTGCACCTGGGCGACGGTGGGTAGCTGGGTATGGATGGCCTGGGTAGAGCCGGTGGCGAATGAGCCTGGCTCGGCGGCCGTGCCCTCGTCGGACAACCAGATGCGCAACTGGTCGTAGGCGCGGGAGATGACCACGGTGGCGCTGCCGACGCCGCTGCTGACGGGCACGGTGTCTGTTGGACAGGAGGAACTGCCGGGTGCGGGGCTCAGCGACTCGAGGATGCCGCTGGTCAGGTGCACGGTCAGGCAGCCGTCGAATGTGGTGCTCGGTTGGTGGTCATAGCCCACGGCCTGGGCGGTGACAGCAAAGCTGTGCCCGACCGCCGAGAAGGGCAGGGGAGCCTCCGCGGTCGTGCCGGGGCCGTCGACGAGGTCGACGCTGACCTCGAAGGACAGTGGGCTCGAGGGATCCGGTGCAAACTCTGAACTGGACCCATCACTGTTGCTGCCGGGAACATCGGCGCAGCCCAGCAGTGCGAGGCTCGCGAGCAGCATGCAGCAGCGAGGTGGGTGCGGCATCATCAGAACCTCGGCGTGATCCGGCCGTCCCCGTCGGGATAGGCGCTGTTGAGGTCGACGCTGCCGCCCTCGCTCAACTGGAGCATGAAGAACTCGACGGCATCGCGCATCGAGATGCCCGAGTCCTCCTGGGTGGTGTTGTTTTCCAGCACGTAGAAGCCGCTGCCGCCGCCCGCCACGTAGTTGTTGGTGGCCAACTCGTAGGACTCGCTGGGGTAAACGGGCCGTCCGCAGCGTCCAGCGGAGCAGATCTCGCTGGTTGCCGAGCAGTCCTCGTCGAAATCGCAACTCGCCCAGCTGCCGCCGACGGTGATGTCGAGGGCGACTTCGCTGGCACAATCCATCACGAAGCGCGCCGAACTGATCTGGATCTGGGTGTTGCAGCCGCGTCCGGCAGAGCGACGGGTTGCGTAGTCGAACAACTCTTCGACCTCGGAGCCAGACAGGAACATGGTGGTGATCGTGTTGTCGAAGGGCAGCACGTTGTACAGCTCTTCTACGGTCACCTGGTGCACGGCCTCTCCGTCGGCAGGACCCTGGATGTCGGTGCGGATTCCGAGCGAGTTGGTCATGCCGAAGTCGGTCTCGATGCCCGAGCGGTACTGCATGGCTTCGGCCACCAGGTTGCCCAGCGGCGAGTCCCCACCGACCGCGCCGAAGCGCCGCAGTCGCTCGTTGGTGGTGGCGACGCTGCGGTCGAGGTCGATGGTGTCTGCAAGCCTGCGTCCGTAGTCTTCGAGCAGGTCGACCATGTCGGGATCTTCAGCCACCAGGCTGTCGATGGGAATGAGCAGGTTGTCGTGGGCGATCACCTTGCCGTCGCGCACCACGACATCGAGCCGCTGCAGGTACTTGGCAAAGGCGCCCGCGTGGCTGATGACAACCCTCTTACCGGGCACGACCTCGCTCTCGACCACCTTCACCGGGTCCAGGGCAATGTGCAGGTGGCCGCCGATGACGATGTCCACGTTGGGGCAGAGTCGGGCGATCTCGACATCCGAGTCGAGGCTCAGGTGGGTCAGGACGATGACCACGTCCACCTGCGGCTTGAGCAGGGCGCTGTAGTGCATGACAGTTGCCATGGTCTCCTGCGCGTCGACGTCCATGCTGTTGTCGGCTTCGTCGATGGAGGTGATGGACGACAGGTTGCCCATGCCGATCACGCCGACCTTCAGGCCCTGGAGGTCGAAGATTGCGTACGCGTCAATCAGGGAATCGAGGCGGCTGTTCCACGGGTCGTCGGCGCTGGCAAAGTCATAGTTGGCGGCCAGGGTGCGGTAGGTAGACCATTTCTCGAGCTGGGTGGCGAAATTGCGGGCACCCTCGTCGAACTCGTGGTTTCCGGCAACGGCTGCGTCGACTCCCAGTTCGGCGAGCACTCGCACTTCCACTTCGCCGTCAAACAGGTTGAAGACTGGCGCTCCCTGGAAGTAATCGCCGCTGTCCAGGTGCAGCGTGCGGCCTGCTCGACTGCGCTGTTGCTTGATCAGGGTGGACAGCCGGGCTGCTCCGCCGAAGGGCCCGTTCTCTTCGTGCAGGCCCATCTCTTCGTCGGTGTACTGCGGCACCATTGCATAGGGGAACAGGCGACTGTGCAGGTCCGCGGTGTGCAGCAGTGTCAGGCGAACATCTACGCCGGCAAGATCGGGTGCGTTGCCGTGCGTGGCGCAGCCTGTCCCGCACAGGACAAAGGCCAGCGCCAGGAGCAACTGTGGGAGGGGAGTGAAGCGGTGCATGAACGCGAGCCTCACTAGCATCTTCTCCGCGTCCGCGGCAAGGGAAGTTGATCTCCCCCCGACGTGCTCTTGACATCACAGCCGCGCGCAGGTCTTATTCGGCCGCCTTCGATCGCGACCGGAGGTATGCGAGTTCAACTGCGAGCATCTCTTCGAGAGGCCCTGTCCCACGAACTGTTGCACCACAGTTCGGGTAGCAGAAAGGCTGGTGCCTATGCGCCGAATCGCCCCCCGTGTCCTTTTTGCCCTTGCGGGCTGCACCTTCTTGTTGCTTGCTCAGCCCATGCCTGCGGAGGCGTCCTGGCTGCAGCCGCACACCCGGCAGGAGCAGTTCCCCCACGCCGAAGTGGAACGTGCCCTGGTGGTCGGCAAGTCCTGGCTGCTGGTCGATCTGGATTTTTCTTGGAAGCACTCGAACAGCCACTTTATCGGCGACAGCCTGTTCAACCTGGGTGTCACCGAAGGTACCCACTTCGAGTACGAGAAGAACGACGCCACCTGGGATTATCGACGCTGGGAACTGGGTCTCACCTGGGGCTTCACCCGCAACCTGCAGATCGACATCCGGGTGCCTGTGGTGTGGGCCTCGGTATGGAACACCCGCATGGTCAAGGACGGCGAGAATGTGCCGATCTCGGGCCTCGGACTCGGCGACCTCAGTGGTGGTTTCGTGTTCCAGTGGTTGCGCACTGAGAAGCCCAAGCTGAACAACTCGCTGGTGACGGGCCTGAAGATTCGCTTCCCGACCGGTTCCGAGTCGCCCGGGTCCTATCTCGGTGGACCCAACAACGTGCCCACCATCATCACTGGTTCCGGCACCTGGGGTTTCGACATCAACGTGCGCTTCAAGCAGCAGTTGGCCATCGTCGCCCTCGAGGCTGAGGTCGGCTACACCTGGAACCCCGTCAACGTGGTCATGTACCTCATCGAGGACGAGGAGAACTACTTCAACCAGCACCTCGATCCGGGCGATGTGATCCACGGCAGCGTGGCAGTCACCGTGCAGTTCTTCAAGAATCTCGCGTTGCGCGGCGACCTGTTCCTGGACTACCGCACCGCGACCCGCTGGGGCAGCACATCGGACAGTTTTCCGCCGTGCAAAGAGTGCCCCAAGATCCCGGACAGCAACGGCTTCTGGATGGACGTGCAGGCCCGCCTGATTAGCGACATCACAAACCGTTTCGGTTTCGACGCCTACTTTCGTTACTCCCTTGCCGGACGCCACAACTTCCTGTGGCCCATTGAAGAGCTCAGTCCCTCCCGGGGCTGGACCGCCGGCAGCAACATCTCCTACCGGTTCTGAGGGGGTATCTCGTGCGCTACCTCGACAACAGCCTCTGCAGCCTGAAGCGATCACTCCTGCTGGCAGCCGCCTTCCTTCCCTTGTGGATGGTGGCCCTGCCGTGCCCGGATGCGGAAGCGAACCTGGCCTTCTTCCGCAACTATCCTGATCTCGAGTGGAACGTCATCAAGACCGAACACTTCAACGTGTTCTATCCCACCAGCAAGAATCCCGAGAGCGACCACTACATCGACGCCGATTTCACCGCGCGCAAGACCGCGTACGTAGCCGAAGAGATGTATCCGCTCATCTGCGGGCAGTTCAACTACTACCTGGACGAGACAGTGAACATCATCATGCTCGACCAGACGGACGAGCTGACGGGCTTCACGGTACCCAACTGGGACTGGATCGTGGTGTCGGCGCGACACAGTGACGGCCTGTGGCGACTGCGCGGTCACCATGACTGGCTGCGCAACGTCATGTACCACGAGTTCGCTCACGTCGTGTCTTTGAAGGCCGACCAGGTGATGGCAGAGGAAGCCTTCGGCATCGTCCTTTCGGCGGGTTGGAATGACGGTCGGAGCGATACCAGCACCCAGGGCAGCGCGTTCTTCGGTACCGGCGACCCCTGGTTCTGGGTCGAGGGCGGCGCCGAGTACTACACCCAGGTGGCCGGCATCAACACCTGGACCAGCAACCGGGACATGCGCATGCGCATGGATATCCTCGAGGGCACTGCCCTCAACTTCGCCGACATGGCCGACTACATGGGTTCCAACGGCGGCTTCGATGGGAATCGTCACTACCTGTCCGGCTACAGCTTCGCCCTCTATCTCGAGGAGCGCTTCGGTGAGGGGGTCTACCAGTCCTTCGCCCTGAAGCGAGACGAGCGTGGCTGGAACATGAATTGGCTCGGCGTCGTCGAGGAGGCCCTGAACATCTCGGCGAAGCAGTTGGACGAGGACTGGCGAGCCTGGGCCCTCAAGAAGTACAGCAAGGTGCGTGACGAGGTCATGACCAACCCCGCCATCGGCAAGCCCATGAAGCTGTCGAGGAGTTACTGGGAGTCGGACGCACCGGCCCACGTGGAGAAGACCGAGTGGCTGCCGACCCTCAAGGGTGGCAACAAGTACAAGTGGCGCAACGACCGCGAGCGTGCCAACGACTTCTACGTGGTTCGGCCGCGAATGACCGCTGACGGTTCCGCCTGGGGCTATGCCAACGGCTGGTACGGGAAGATCACCTACGCCGAGGTGGACGAAGAGCAGTACCCGGCCCTGAACTCCGAAGCGAAGTACCGCGAAGTCGGTGACGAGATCGAGGCGCTCGAGAACACCTTCATCAAGGCCGGCGCCATCTCTCCCCACGCTGGCCAGGGCCAGTTCGACTTCTCTCCCGATGGCAGGAAGATCGTTCACGTCTGTCCCGAAGACATCCTGCAGATGACCGACGCGGGTTGGAAGGGCATTGTCTTCAGCGAAGCCTCGATGAACACCGACGGCTACAACTGGCACACGCTCTGTACTGTCGACCTCGATCAGCTCGAGGCCAACGGCCGAGAGCGCATGCTCGAGCATTTCGATGGCAAGGACCCCGAAGCCGAGGACCGCGAGCGACTCGAGAAGCTGAAGCGTGGCATCAAGGTCAAGAAGCCGAAGAAGAAGCGGGGCAAGAACGCCTGGCGTCGCGCTGGCAACTGGGGCGCCGACACGCCGCCCAGCAAGTGGGCTCTGACTGGATATCCGCAGTTCCGTCGCGTTCAGGACCCTGCCTGGTCGCCAGACGGGCAGCACATTGCCTTTTCCAAGTACGACGATGGAACCCAGAATCTATGGGTCATGGATCTTGAGACTGGCGAAGGCAAGGCGATTACCGGTTTTACCGACGGGACCCGCATCGAGGGCCTCGACTGGTCGCCCGATGGGAAGGAGCTTGTATTCGGCGCTTTTCGCTGGAACCAGCAGGACATCTACGTCATTGGCGGTGACGGTACCGGTGGCCGAGCCCTGACGATGGACCGATTCGAGGATCGTGATCCGCACTGGGGCCACGACGGCAACATCTACTTCAGCTCCGACCGGGTGGGTGGGATCTTCAACATCTTCAGTCTCAATCCCCGCAGCGCGCCGGGCCGGCTCGACCGTGACCTCGATGGCATTGCCGATGCGGCGGACACCTGCCCGGACAGGCCCGAGCGATTCAACCTGTACAAGGACTATGACGGCTGCCCCGATGGTGTGCCGGTGCGGGTCACTAAGGACAGGATCGAGATCAGCGAGAAGATCTTCTTCGAGTTCGACAAGGCTGTCATCAAGACCGAGTCCCACGAGTTGCTGATGGCCATTGCCCGGACGATGCTTGCGCACCCCGAGGTCAAGGCGGTGGAAATCGGTGGCCACACCGACACCAAGGGGTCCAAGACCTACAACCGGCAACTCTCGCAGAGCCGCGCCGAGGCAGTTCGCGACTTCCTCGCTGCCCAGGGTGTGTCGGCGTCGATGTTCGTGGCCAAGGGTTACGGCAAGGATGTACCGCTGCAAACGGGCGAGAGCGAGGAGGCGCACGCCGCCAACCGCCGTGTCGAGTTCCTCATCACCGAGCGCGACGACGTCGAAGAGATCGTAGAAATGGGTACCGAAGACGGCGGCGGCACTGAGAGTGGTGAGGCTGCTGCCGCCTCGGGCTACACCCCCGCGCAGCTTGCCAACGCCTACCTGTTGCAGGTCTCCAACGTAGTGTCCGGTGCCTTTGGCCCCTGGCTCACGCCCAAGGGCAACCTGCTGTACACCCAATACACCCCGTTTGGCTTTAAGGCCTACGGGCTAGAGGCTACCGATTTCCTCAACGAGGTGACCGACGACTCGTCGCTGGTCCTGGCCCCAGAAGACCACCGGCTGGATGTCTCGCAGGAGGTCTATCCCGACTACTCGGCGGTGACCTCTAAGGTGACCAATCGCGGGGTGTTTGTCCGCAATCCGCTGGTCGTTCCCATCGTCGAACTGAACAACGTCTCGATGACGCACCTCGGTGTCAACCTGGGGATCTACTTCAGCGTCACGGACGTCCTCGATACCCACGAGGTGTCCATCTTTGCCAGCGCGGGTGAAGATCTCATTCTGTGGGGTCGCTACGAGAACAAGTCGCTCTGGCCGCACTTCTACCTGGGTGGCCTGGCCCGCACGATCAAGTACGACTACGGCTTCAACTTCGACGAGGACGAGAACCCGGACACTCTCGATGACCGGTTTCTGGGCGACATCAAGCAGAGCCAGTTCGTGGCCGCTGGATTCACGGGTGTGACTCTGCCCATCTCGCCCCTGTTCGAACTCGAGTTCAGCACCTTCCAACTGGGCGTTGGCGTGGCGGGGGTCAACGAGGGCAAGGCTGTTCGCCCCATTGTCTACCGGGGCATGCAGAACATTCGAGCGTCGCTCATCCTGCCGGACATTCGCGGCGCCCGCAGTGCAAAGCGGGCCAGTTCCCGCAACGCGCCGACCATTCTTTCGTTCAACTGGTCACCGAACTACTCGGTGCAGCTCAACTCGGCGACTGCCGGGGTCACCGTTGACGACGGCCAGGTCTTCGATCGCTACTTCTACAACGAGTTCAGCTTCGCCTGGAACCAGACGATTCCGCTGCCCATCAAGAACAGGCTCGGCGCCAAGGCCGGCCACTACCTGGCCACGGAACTGCAGATCGGCCTCGTGGATCGCAACGTTCCCTACGCCGATGAGATTCGCGGCGGTGGTGCGGGTGGCGTGAATGTCAGCAATCCATACAAGAGCAACACGACCTTTGCTGGCTACGAACCGTACTCGCTGTCCGGCGAGACGGCGGCACTCATCAACGTCCAGTACGGTCTGCCGCTGATTCGCAACATCGACCGCAAGCTGGGACCGGTGTACTTCGAGTCGCTGTCGATGGTGGTGTTCGGTACCGTGGGCAACTTCTGGTCCTACCGGGTTACTGGTGAGCAGACCATCTTGTTTGGCGACCGGGTGCTGGCTGACGAAGACTCTCGTAAGGGCGGCGGTCTCACCCCCGCCGACTCGGGACTCAAGCGCGAGTGGCCCGGTATGCGCTCCCAGGAGAACGGCCAGTACATCCTCGCGGATGCCGGCGTCGAGTTGCGACTCACCGCGAACCTCTTGAACCGTTCGCCGTGGCGCTCCTTTGTGCGAGTTGCCTACGGCTTTATGCCCACCGCGGGCCGCGGCGACGTCGATGGCGACGGCATCTACAACAACTCCCGGGATGCGACCTTGAATGTCGCCTCAGACGAACTGGAGCCCGCTGGCTTCCGCTTCTACCTGGGCATCGGCACAGGCTGGTAGGGACAGGCACCATGAACACTCTCAGGCTCAAGACACTCTCCGTCCTCTCTCTTTGTTTGTCCCTGGCCCTGTCCGCAGGCTGCGCGCGGGATACCACCGAAGCGGGCGTTAAGGCTGTCGGCGTCGGCTTTGACCCCGGTGAGCTGTATGCCGGCCCCGAAGCTCGTGGCGGCATCATCGATGCTGCCGTGATGGAGATGAAGGGCACCAACCTGGACCTCGGCGTGACCGGCTTTTTTGGCGCTGCCGACGCCTTCGTGAACCCCGCCAGCGACCCCTTCCAGCTGGTGCTTGGTTTCTCGTACCTGTTCTCGCCCGCCATTCTGAGTGCGGATGAGTGGCAGCTGGCTACCCCCAAGGGGCCCGACCTGATCGACATCGACGGGGCTGGCGGCAATTGCCTGGTGCAACTCAACACTCGCGGACCGCTCGGTAGTTTCCGAACCGTCGATGTCGGCGACGAGATGGTGCTCACCAACGGCTCGAGCGACCCGGCTCTTCGTACCGAGTTCAGCTTGTCCCGCAATCCCCAGGACTATCCCACTGGTGCCAGCGTCTCGGTCTACTACTCCGGTGTGACCAACTTTCTCCAGGGTCACCCGCTCCTGCCCAGCAACTGGGCCTATGACGAAGACATCTTCCTACACTTCGACGGCGGCCTGCCTCCTGACGACGTGGCCGTGGCATCGATTCCGATGTCGTCGGGCCAGGAAGACCCACGAGTGGACAAGTTGGCCGGGGAGCCCTCGATCCATAGCCCCGAGCGACTCGAGGCAGTGGCGGTGTCCAACCTGGAAGAGCCCGACGAGGACGAGTGGGTGACCATGCGCTATGACCCCACCGCTGCGGGTTTGCCTGACCCGCGCAGCGAGGATGGCGACGGTGTCATCCACGTTCAGTGGACCGCGCCCGCCGCCGAGACGGCGTCCAGTGTCGTCACCGTCAATCTCAAGCTGCTCGGCGTTCCCGAAGCAGGCGCCACCACCGAGGAGGGCAACCTCTGTGATCCGGCCGAGGTGCTCGCAGGCGACAAGGACGACACCTGGCTCGCCGAGTACCAGGCAACCAAGACCAACTGGTGCGACCCTGGCTTTGAGCCCGACCCGCTGGTCGGCAACGACGAGGAAGGGCTGAGCGCACTGGGGGTCGACACCTGCCACAATGGCGTTGACGAGGATGCCGACGGCTTCTGCGATGAAGGCGGCTGTGAAGGTCCCGAGGGTGAGTGGCTGATGCCCGACCCCGATTGCGCACGTCACACCTACCAGAGTTCGGTCTGCGGCTCCGACAGCCTGTGCCGGCCGGTGGGTGGAGATCGCTACTTCGCGGCCCACCAGGGCGATGTGATCTGCACAGCCGTAGACGACGGTGACTTCACGGTCTCTGCCGAGACGGTCGGCTCCCTGCTGTCCCAGGTGGACTCTGCGGACATCGGTGGCGCGGTGCTGCTGGTAACTCGTACCGTCGAGAAAGAGATCATCCTTCCTGGGGTCCGTGACCCCGTCGGCAACCTGGACAACATCAACCCGGTGCGTTTCCGCACCTCCGAGGTCCAGGTCGGCCGATTCTCCTGGGATTTGGAGTAGTTCAATGGCCTACCCACGCACAAGCATTCTGGCCTCTGCAGCGCTCTTTCTGAGCCTGGCAGCCTGTCAGAGCACTCCCTACTGGTCGGGCGATGGTCCCGAAGTCAGTGGTGTCAATCCGGCCTTCGAGAACGGCAACCTGGGGGGGATGGTGGTGCTCGACCGCTACCAGGAGATCAGTGCCTTCGAGGAGCCTAGCGAGGAGCAGATCGCCGAGCTGGAAGCGCTGCGCGACAACTTCGTGGTTGCCATCGACGGTGACTTCTCCGATTGTTCCGAGGGTGACGCTACGCCCCTGGTGGTGTTTGGTAGTCGTACCGCAGAGTTGCTGGAACGAACGGTGCAGCGCTTGCTGGTGTTCACGCCGCCAGGTCCGGTTGCCGGGGGCCTGGTCGATGTCGGGATCTCCTGTGGTACCGGCCGCACGGTGGTCGAGGACGCCTATGACTACGTGCTGGGCAACATCATTCGCGAGACCGTCGAAGACGAGAACGGCGATGAGTCTCTGGTGACGACGCCAGGCGACCACCGCATGGAGCGATTGTTTGACGACGAGTTCGCGTCGTTCGCCGTGTACTACCAGGCAGAGCCGTTTATCAACTGGCCTGATCCTGTGGGCTACGGCTTCTTCTTCGCCGGGCCTGGCCGGCGCGCTTCGAGCTACTACGGTGGCTATCCCGGCCTCGTCTATGCGGGCGAGAGTTGGGACAGTCTCGACCACGGACGCGTTCCGCCGCAGATCCCGGAGATTGCCTACGATGCACCCGAGCAGGGCGATCGCATCCGCGGTGGCGACGAGGTTCGCTATTTCCGTCAGCGACGCACCTCCGAGTTGACCGAGCCACTCACCCAGTACGCCACCAAGCGGCCGATCACCAATCCTTTTGCCACCGACCAGGATCAACCCGACCTGCACACCAGCCAGAGCTCCAACAACGTGGGTGTCTGGCTTGGCGTTCCCCACACCACCGAGGACGGCTCCTCGGCGACCCGGTACCTGCGCCTCGCACAGTGGACCGGCCAGTGGTGCGGTGAAGAAAGCGTCCGCGAGGGTTGTGGTGGTGAGGACGACGCACTGTTGAACGACACGCGGCTGCCGGTGGACTTCCGCTGGAAGTGGCTCGAGCCTGATACGCCGAGCCGCGAGGACCTGAGCCTTTATCCCGGCGTATCGCCTGAACACGTCGCCTACCTGGACTGCGTCGACGGAGGCTCCAGCGAAGACCAGTGTGAGCAGGACAGCGGCATCGGCCTGCCGACCGGTGACTACGAAGATGCGTTCCTGTGCAAGAGCTTCGACGAGGTCGAGGACTTCCCATGGTTGAGCGACGGCTTCTGCGTGATCCTCGAGGCCTTTGACACCTTGCGCCTCGAGCAGGGTGCCCAGTATGTCGACGTTGGGCCGCTGGCAGTGGGTCGTTGGAAAATCGACACCGAGAACGACTACTACGATGGTTTTGGCTCTATCGGCGAGAACGTCATGCCTCGTGGGGAGCCCGTGTTCGTGTCCTACGGTGAAGACCAGAGCGACGACGGTGAAGACCCCTACTATGGCGACTTCTACGGTGGCGTCTGGGTGCCTGGCAAGAACTCGCTTATGACGGTCCCTGAGACGCTCCCAGCCCCTGGTTCGACCGGCTATGACCGGACGCCGTATCTCGAGGTCCCCAATGTTCAGATCGAGACCTTCCTCGCGGCCAACAGCCCCTTCAATGACGTCGATGAGGACGGCAACCGCGTCGACCCGGATACCTTTGACGGTCGGGTCTACCTCGGTTACCCGGCGCTTCTGCCTCATCCGGGAGGCTTCGATTGGCGCTTCTCGCTGCCCGGTGGCAGTACCTCGTCGACGGAGGTGCGTTCCGACGACATGACAGGTGATGGCAACTGGCCCGATACCTATTTTGTCGTCACCCTCGAGGTTCGGGACATGAGTCTCAGCTCGGGTCTTGGCAATACCACCGTCTGGCGAACGACCGCCTGGGCCTGGGCAGGTGACGACTTCATCACCATCCCTGCCGAGACCCTTTCGACTCTGCCGGCCATCGGTGATGTCTTCCGTCCCGATGCCGAAGACCAGGAGGGTGGCGATCTCATCGGCGTCCTCAATATCGAAGTGCACCGCATCGCCAGCTGGGCACTAGCCAACCCTTCGTCGCCCGAGGGCCTGCAGGAGTTCTCCAATAGCCCCGACGCGCGCATGGTCTTCGACGTCAGCACCATGACGATGGGCTACTTCTACAACCAGCACAGTTGTTTTGACGGTATCGACAACGATGATGATGGGCTCTGCGATCTCGGCGATTGCTTTGACGAGGATGGCAATCGCCTTCCCGCAGACCCCGCCTGTATTCCACTGAGCGATGGTGATGGACAGCCGGAGTACGAGACGGCGGTCTGCCAGGACGGTGAGGACAACGATAACGATGGCCTCGTGGACATGGACGACCCCGACTGTTCCGATCCCAACGATCCCCTCGAGGATCCGGCCTGCTCGGACGGCATCGACAATGACGGTGACGGCTGGTCGGACTTTCCCGAAGATCCCGGCTGCAGTGAGCTCACCGCCAGCGATGAAGGTGGCTACAGCTACCTCAGCGATTGCAACGACGGCATCGACGATGATGGCGATGGCCGCATCGATGCTGATGATGCCGGATGCGAAGACGGCGCCGACACGGACGAGTCCGGTGACACCTGCCAGGACGGCATCGACAACAACGCCGATGGTTGGACTGATGCGAGTGACCTTACCTGCCGACCGAATTCCGGCTTCGAAGGCGAGGTTGAGTACAGCCTCTCCGATTTGAACGTCGGCTCGGTGTTCTACGAGTGCTCCGACTTCGATCTCCTGGGTCCGACGGACAACGACAACGACGGTGCTGCGAATGCCGACGATCCCGACTGCCTGAGTGGTTGGGATTCCAGCGGCGAGTCTGAGACCCCGCAGGCCTGTTCCGACGGCATTGACAACGACGGTGACGGTTGGGCTGATGGCGACGACCCGCAGTGTTTGCTGGATCCCAGTACCGAGTCCGAGGGCCCGCCGGGTGGCAATTGTTCCAACGGTCAAGATGACGACGGTGACGGCTGGCAAGATCAGCTCGATCCCGATTGCCTCTCGGGCCAGGACGATGAGTTGCTCGCTACGACCCCGTTGCAGTGCAACAACGGCATTGACGACGATGGAGATGGAGACATCGACGTTCAAGACAGCCACTGCGCGACGGGCAAGGACAACCACGAAGAGCAGTAGGAACTCTTGAGTACGGCCCCATCTTCGCTGCTACTCCGCGACGTCGGAGTCCTGGTCACCTGCGACGAGGACCAGGGCGACGGTCCCCTCGGCCTGGTCAAGGATGCCGTGGTGCTCTGTCGAGGCTCCCGCATCGCCTACGTTGGTTCCGAGTCGGACCTTCCTGCCATTACCGGCGAGGAGCCTCTCACAGTCAGTCTCGATGGCTGCGTGGTGACACCCGGCTTGATCGATTGCCATACCCACCTGGTGTTCGCGGGCAATCGCCTCGACGACTTCGAGGGGCGCCTGAAAGGGGAGTCCTACACGGCGATTGCTGCGCGGGGCGGTGGCATCCTGTCGACGGTCGAGGCCACTCGTAAGGCAAGCAACGCCGAGCTACTTCAGCTTGCCGAGGCGCGGGTGGAGCAGTGCGAATCCCACGGCGTCACCACGGTCGAGGTGAAGAGCGGCTACGGCCTCGATGTGCGCCACGAGTTACGCATCCTCGAGACGGTCAAGAGCTGCAACAAGCGCGTCATCGCCGACCTGGTACCGACCTTCCTGGGTGCCCATACCTTTCCCAAGGCTTCGACGCGCAGTGCTGCTGCCCGCAAGGCCTATGTCGACCAGGTCATAGGCGAGATGCTGCCCGAGGTGGTGCGCCGGGGGCTCGCCAGGTTCTGTGATGTATTCATCGACGAAGGCGCCTTTACCCTTGAAGAAGGCCGCCGTGTCCTGGAGGCGGCCCGCAAGTTGGGGCTCGGTCTCAAGGTGCATGCCGAGCAACTCTCGCAGACTGGTGCCGGCGGACTCGCGGCTGAGCTGGGTGCCGTCTCGGCCGAGCACCTCGAGCGCATCTCCGACGAGGACCTCGAGGCGATGGCGGCTGCCGGTACGGTCGCGGTGCTGCTGCCCGGGGCCTCGTTCTTCCTCGGTGACGGCTTCCCCGAGGCGGCCCGCTTTCGGAAAGCAGGTGTGTCGGTAGCGGTTGCGACCGACTGGAACCCGGGCTCATCGCCCACCGACAATCTCTTGCTCATGGCGCAAATGGCAGTTCTCGGTTGTGGTCTGAGCATCGAAGAGGCCCTCAAGGCGATCACTGTGAACGCTGCCCGAGCGCTCGGCCTGGAGGAGGATCGGGGCATCCTGCGCGAGGGGATGCGCGCCGATTTGGCGATGTTCCGCATCAGCGACCCGCGCGAACTGCTGTACCAGTTGGGTTCCTCTCCCTGTTCCGGGCTGGTTAAGAATGGCCGCTATTTTCGGGTAGATTCGGCCCGTCCGGGCCGAATCCGTATCGGTGCTCGTTGAGTGTCGGTTGGCCCCGCAGTCTGCCGAGACTGCTAGAATGACGAGGCTGGCGCCGGCTCGTCTGCCGCTGAGCAAAGGAGGCAACAAATGACCGTAGCTGCTGTGTTGTTCCCCATTGGCTATCCCGAGCTGTTGATCATCCTGGTGATCGTGATGATGCTGTTCGGGGTCGGCAAGCTGCCCCAGGTCGGAAAGGCGCTGGGCAGTAGCCTCCGTGCCTTCAAGGAAGGCCAGAAGGCCCCTCCCATCGACGTGACTTCCAGTACAGAGGAGCTATCGCAGCCTGCGGTCGCAGAGTCGGTGAGCCCGGCACCCGTCGAAGAGGCCGATACGCTCTAGCCCACATCGTCGCAGTTGGGGGTTTCTCCTACCCGGTTCATGCCGTCGGCGCGCCAATTCTCCAACTCCTGGGCGATTTTCTCCAGGTCGACGACGAACTGTTCGCCATCCAGCCACTCCTCTTCGCTGTCCTCTCGCTCGGCCCGTGCGGGACGCTTGCGGACGCTGATTCCACGCTGGCGCAGGATGTCGCGGGCACAAGCTCTAGTGGATGGATGGATGCGGCCGTTCCCTTCGAGGTATTTGAGGCGGGGCAGCATGAGGTGGGGTACGCAGGCGAGTGCGATGTCTACGGGCGTATAGGGATTACAGGCCAGGGCGACCTTGACCTGGTAGCGCGTGATCCATCGTTTGCTGGCGAATACCTCGTGCAGACACATCGGGTTTGCGGGTCGCATGGCTGCGATCTTGACGACGTCTCGTTCTACGATCCGCGGGTTCTCGAGTAGCAACCTGACCACCGATGGATTCCGGTCGAACAGCAGACGGTCGAGCTTGAGCCGGTCCTGGCTGCGGGCGCACTTCTTGCGCCAGCCCAGCGATTCGTCGGGCAGCTTGTTGTTCTCGCGCTTGAGGAAGGCAGCACCAGGTTTTCTCGCCGCGGCATTCTCTGAGAACAGGAACAGTCGGGTGATCTGCGTCTCGCCTCGAGCCAGGGCCAACTCGTAGACCCGTCGGCTGTTGTTGTAGCCGAGGACACCAGCGAGAGGCCGTGCAGTACACAGGTCGAGTAGCAGCTGCTGGGACCGCACATCGCGACGCCCGGCACCTTCCAGCAAGGCGGCCAACAGGGCAACGCTCAGGTACGCGTCGTAGCCGCGCAGCCGTTCCGCGACCACGCGACTGCGCATACCCGCCTCGGGTAGCGCCATCAAGCGCTTCAGGAAGGGTTTTATGGCCTCATGGGACCGGCTGTTGATGTGTTCGCGCAGAACCTGCAGCAGGCGGTCCATCACCTGCTCTCGGCTCTCGCCTATGAGCGGAGACAGAGCGGCAGAGGGTGGTTCGGTCAAAGCGACCGTTGTTCCTCTCCGCGGGTCATCTCGGCGAGGATCCGCCGGGTTGCCTCGAGACGATCCTCGGCGTTGCGAATGGGACGCCCCACTACCAGCCAGTCGGCGCCCAGTCGGACAGCCTCTTCGGGGGTCATGATCCGCTTCTGGTCGCCTGCGGACGTTCCTGCGGGCCGGATTCCGGGGGTAAGGATCCCGAACGGAGCTGGCAGTGCCGGGCGCAGCAGTTGCAATTCTCGCGGCGATGCGACGACTCCTGCGCAACCAGCCTCGAAGGTCAGTCGGGCCAGAGCCAGGACCTGCTCATCGACCGGTCGCTCCACGCCGATGTCCTGGAGGTCGCTGCCGTCGAGGGAGGTGAGTACGGTGACAGCAAGCACCTTCGGGGCGGGTTGCCCCGCCTCTGTGGCGCCCTCCACCGCGCCTGCCGCGGCAGCTTCGAGCATGGCTCGGCCACCGGCTGAATGCACTGTCAGCAGGCCAACACCGAGCCGCCCTGCGGCTCGGCAGGCGCCATGGACCTGGTCCGGGATGTCGTGGAACTTGAGATCGAGGAAGACTCGAAAGCCGAGATCCTGCAGGGAACTGATGAGCGAGGCACCGGCGCGGGTGTACAGCCGGGTTGCCACCTTGATCCAGTTCAACTCGCCGGCGAGTTGGCGGGCCACTGCCAGGGCCGCTTCCGGCTCATCGATGTCCAGCGCGAAGACCAGCCGGTCGAGGGCGCGCTGCCGGGGGCTCTCGCTGCTGGGAGTGGGGGGAGCGGAAGAAGTGTCGAGCTCTTGCATGTGCATTTAGACCAGTGGATTTGCGGGAACCGGGGGAGCGCCGAGGCGATCCAACGACGCCACAATACTCCATTGCAGCACCCCTCGGATCGGCTGTTACACTGCCGCCTTCGTGTCGTCCCAATCCGAGCAGGTTGAAGCGGGTAGCCAGGCCTCCATCGAAGGCATCCTCGCGCACGTCGTGTTCCACAACGCAGAGAACCAGTTCCTGATTGCCCGCCTCGAGGTCGACAGCGACACGGTCACCATCAAGGGGGTACTGCCGGGCGTCAAGAGTGGTGAGCGCCTGCGTTTGCAGGGTCAGTGGGTCGATGACGCGCGCTATGGACGACAGTTCCGCGTGCACAGCTTCATTCCCGTAATGCCCCAGACAGCCGCCGGCCTCGAGCGATATCTCAGTGGCGGTCGAGTTCAGGGCATCGGCGCGGTGGTGGCTCGGCGCATCGTCGAACGCTTCGGCGAGCAGACGCTGGAGGTGCTCGACAACCAGCCCCATCGTCTGCTCGAGGTCGAGGGGATCGGCCGGACCCGCCATCGCCAGATCACCCAGAGTTGGCAACGCCAGCAGGGCGAGCGGGACGCCTTGATCTTTCTGCAGGGCCTGGGCCTGGCGCCCGGCATCTCTTCCCGAGTCTACGCGCGGTACCGGGAGCACACTGTGCAGCGGGTGCGCGACAACCCGTACCGGCTCGCGGTCGATATTGGGGGGGTCGGTTTTCGCACTGCCGATGCCGTGGCGAAGGGCCTCGGACTGGAGGCGGACAGTCCCCATCGCATCCGAGCAGGGCTGCTCCACACGCTCTCCGGCGCCTCGGATTCTGGGCACTGCTACCTGCCCGAGGCGGAGTTGCTCGAGCAGAGCGAAGCCCTGCTCACGTTGCGGCGCAGCGTGCTCGAAGGACCGTTGGCGCAACTGGTCCTCGAGTGCGCCATCGTCGTCGAGGGGAGCGCTCCGGACCGGCGCTTCTGGCTGCAGGAACTGCACTCTCTCGAACTCGAGGTGGCGACCCTGCTGGAGGCGCTGCTTGTCGCTCCTGCTGCCCGGCTACGGGGTGAGTCGCGCGAGTTGGAGTTCAACATGCTCGAGCAGACGGCAGGGCTGAGCTACAGCCCACGGCAGCGGGAGGCGCTGGCGACTGCGCTGCGCGAGAAGGTGGTTGTGATCACCGGTGGACCCGGCACCGGCAAGACGACCCTGGTGCGGGCTCTGCTGGCGTGCTGGCAGCATCGTGGTGCGAGGGTAGCCCTGGCAGCGCCGACGGGGCGCGCTGCGCGGAGACTCGAGGAAGCGACCGGACACAAGGCCTCGACCCTGCATCGGCTGCTCGAGTTCTCTCCCCAGCAGGGAGACTTCGTGCGCGACTCCAGCAACCCGGTTTCGGCCGATGTGGTGGTGGTTGACGAGGTGTCGATGGTCGACCTTCCGCTCATGGCCGCGCTGCTGCGGGGCCTGTCGCCCACAAGCCACCTGGTCCTTGTCGGTGACTCGGCTCAATTACCTTCTGTGGGACCGGGAAGCGTGCTTCGTGACTTCATCGACTGCGGCCGGGTAGCCACCGTCTGTCTGGACGTGGTGTTTCGGCAAGACGAGGCAGGGCTTATTGTCACCAATGCGCACCGGATCCTGAACGGACAAGCTCCCTCGACGGCACGCAATGCGGCGGGCGACTTCTTCCTTATTCAACGTGACGATGCCGAGGCCGCGGTTCGTACCGTGGTGCACCTGGTTGCTGAGCGAATTCCTGGCCGTTGGGGTCTCGACCCGCGCCGAGACATCCAGGTGCTGGCACCGATGCGCAAGGGCAGCTGCGGTGTCGAGGCGCTCAACGAGGCGCTGCGGGTCGGACTACGCGAGCAGAGCCACTCTGAGGCGATTCCCACGGCGCGTTTCGAGGTGAAGGACCGGGTCATGCAGTTGCGCAACAACTACGACAAGGAGGTGTTCAACGGCGATATCGGCCAGGTGACCGAGATCGCACCGCAGGGGCATCTCATTGCGAACTTCGGGGGCCAGAGTGTCGAGTACTCGCGCGAGGAACAGGACCAGTTGCAGCTGGCCTACGCGACGACCATCCACAAGTCACAAGGTAGCGAATACCCCGCTGTGGTCATCCCGCTCCTGACTCAGCACTACCGGATGTTGCAGCGCAACCTCCTCTACACTGCCGTGACCCGTGGCAAGCAGGTGGTCGTGCTGGTCGGCAGCAGTCGGGCGATCAACATCGCCATCAGCAACGCCGAAGCGCGCAGGCGCTACACGGGCCTCTCCGAGCGGCTCAGACAGTCGGCTGCTGTTGGGCGACTACGAAGGTCTTGAGTAGCCTCTGATCCGCAGGCGCGATGCCCTCGAACACGAACCCGTTGCCCATGATGTTGGGGCCGGCAGTGTGCTCGTCGAGCATGGAGACGACTCGGCCGGCGACCTTGATGGTCTCTTCGATGCCCGGCAGGTTGAACTCGATCTGGACCAGCGTCTGCAGCGGGTAGGGGGTCGGCTTCTCGATGAACATGCCCACCTCGCTGAGGTTGCTGCAGTTGTGAAAGTCCAGCGCGCCACCGGCGCGTCCCTCGGTCCACAAGCGCAGCGGGATCCGGTAGGTAAGCCGTCGTTGGGCGTTGCGTTGCTCCAGGTCCAGGTCGTCTCCGTTGCTGGAGTCGAAGCCTCGGTTCGAGCGCCGGTCATAGAGGTCATTCCGCGTCTGCATATACTGCTCCAGGATGGGGGTCCACGATCCTCGCCTGCTCTGATCGTAAGAGGCTGCTCGATGCCGGTCAAGGTAGTTTACGCCAGTATTGGCGCCAGGCCGCTTCTGTGCCCGGCTTAGTTCCTACGGAGCACGAGGATGGCGAATCGGCGGTTTGGATTACAGCCTGCCAGACCTGCTGCCGAGCGCTGTGACGGCTGAGTTCCTGAGGGTTGTGGATCAAGTTGGACAGGCCGGTCCGACTCTTGCCTGCTAGGCTTTGGCAATGCGCGTTCTGTTCAGCACTTCGCCGGCTCGCTACTGGCAGACGACCAACTTCATGCTGACCAACTTCCCGCCCTTGGGGCTGGCGGTTGCCGCGGCAGCGATCAGCCCACCCCACCAGGTGCACATCGTCGAGAACGCCCGCCACCGCTTGCGGTCACACAATCTCTTCCACGAGGTCAAGAAGTTCGGTGCCGAGGTGGTTGCCTTCACCAACAACTTCTATCCCGACTCCCTGGTCACCCAGCGTACCTGCCGCGAGCTCAAGGAGGCCTTTCCGGGGCTGGTCACGATTGTGGGCGGCCAGGCGCCGAGCTTCCTGCCCGAGGAGTACATCGAACAGGGCGTCGACTTTGCGGTGCTGTACGAGGCCGAGCACACCATGACGGAACTGCTCGCCTTTCTCGACGGCAGCGGCGACAAGGACGTCGGTGAGATCGACGGCATCGCCTGGCGCAACCAGGTGGGCGAGGTGGTGGTCAACCAGCGTCGGAAGCTGCTGCAGGATTTCGACAACCTGCCCATGCCGCGGCGCGACCTGCTGCCCTTTTACCCGGCGTTCACCGTGTCAGGGGCACCGTCCACCGCCATCGAGACCGTGCGCGGCTGTCCTTACCACTGCCGCTTCTGCACCCGGCCGACGTACTGGGGCAAGCACCGGCTCTACAGCAACGAGCGGGTCCTCGAAGAGATCGCCCTGATCAAGCGCCAGGGCTTCGGCGAATTGATGTTCACCGACGACATGATGTGTGCAGATATCCAGCGCACCTATGAACTATGCGAGGAGATGGCGCGCCGTGATCTGAAGATCAACTTCGGTGGGGCGATGCGGGCGGACACGGCCGCCAAGTACCCCGACCTCATCAAGCTGATGCGGCGTGTCGGTTTGTTCTTCGTCAACGTGGGCTTCGAGTCCTACAGCCGCAAGGCGCTCAAGGGTATGAACAAGGCCTCGACCATCGACGTCAACCGGCGTGCCAGTGAGACTCTGCGTGCAAACGGCATCGTCATCCTCGGTTCCCACGTGTACGGGGCGCCCGGCCAGTCCGAGGAAGACCTCAATCTCATCACCCGCGATGGAATGGAGCACTGCGACCTGTTCCGCATGAACATGTACACGCCGCAGGTGGGCTCGCCGCTGTACTACGAGATGGTCCGCAAGGGGCGTATGCCGAGCCTCAATCCCGAGGACTTCAACCAGTTCGAGTACCTGTTTGACGATGGGCGTGATCCGCAGGAGATGAAGCGCGGCTTCGTGAAGCGGCAATTGCAGTACTACATGCACCCCAAGATTCTCGGCCAGGCGATTCGCGGCAAGACTCCCCTGGAGCACATCATCCGACGCGCCTACCTCTCTGCCGGAATGTTCACGGTCTACCGGGAGCTACGCAAGGTCGGCATCGAGATCATGTAGCGGGCTCGGCACCAGGACCGCATCCCGAGCGCTGACAGCAGAGCCAGAACGAAAAAGGAGGGTGACCCGGGGGCCACCCTCCTCTTCGAGTATTTGAGGGCTGTGGCTTGCGCCCAGCCACTCGCGAACTCTTACAGGCTGTCCTTCAGGGCCTTGCCAGCCTTGAAACCAACCGTGGTGGACGGACCGATGTTGATGGTCGCGCCAGTCTGGGGGTTGCGGCCGGTACGGGCTGCGCGGGTCTTCTTCGTGAAGGTACCGAAGCCAATGATCTGGACCTTGCCAGTGCTCGACACGCCGGTCGTGACGGCGTTCAGTACGTCGTCAAGCGCCGTCGCGGCGTTGCTGCGTGAGGTGTAGTTTCCAGTGGCGTGAATGGTGTTCACGAGTTCAGCTTTGTTCATCTCAAGATCCTTTCAGGTAGGGACGACGGTGGGTCAAATCAACCCCCGTCTCAGAGTTGCGGGAGACCTTAGCGAAGCAGGTCCGATTTGTGCACCCCAAAATGTGCTTCAAAGCCATATTTTATGCGGGTTACAGCGGAGTCGGAGTTGTCCACAGCTGTGGATAAGTCGGAAAGAGGTTGAGTAACAGGACCTTAGCGGCGTTCGCACGCCCAGGGCCCAGTAACTGGGCGGGATTCAGGCCGAAACGAGAAACTTGTTGACCGCTGCCGCGAGACTCTCGCAAACATATCTTTTCAGCACTGGCTACACTCTCTGCTCAGAACGCCTCCTCTAAGGGAAAAAGTAGTGCGCGTCCTCTACATCCAGAAAGATCCGTTCGTGAACGCAGGGGTGACTGCCCTGGTGGCCTATTGCGCCGAGCGTGGCCACGAGAGTGACCTGCTCATTGAGAACGCGGAACGCGATCTGAAGCGCTCCATCCGCCGCATTGCACCGGATGTGGTTGCCTTTTCGGTGACCACTGGCCTGCACCTGTGGGCGATGGGAGTGGCCAGTCGGATCAAGAGTTGGTTCCCGGGAACGTTGACGGTGTTCGGAGGCATGCACGCCACCTTCTACCCGGAGATGGTCGAAGGTTCGGCGGTGGATGTGGTCTGTCGAGGCGACGGCGAGGATGCCCTGGTCGAACTGCTGGACGCCCTGGAGCAGGGCGAGGACTACTCGAAGATTCCCAGCTTGTGGGTCAAGGAGCCGAACGGCACCGTGCACCGCAACCCGCTGCGTCCGTTGGAGCAGAACCTGGATCGCTTCCCGTATCCCGACCGCACCGTCTACGATCGCTACCCCTTTGTAGTCGGCCAGAAGATCGAGGGCTTTGTCACTGGTCGGGGTTGCCCGGACAACTGCTCATTCTGTTTTCACGTCGGACTCAAGAAGGTGATGAAGGGGCTGGGAACCTACTCGCGGCGAAAGTCGCCGGAGTACGTGATCTCGGAGATTGAGCACTTCATCCAGGGGTATCCATTGCGCCGGTTGGTGTTCCGCGACGACACCTTCGTCGTCGACTACGAGGGCTATGTCAAGCCGCTGATGGAGATGTATCGCGAGCGAATCGGCATCCCATTCTCGTGCCTGGTACGGGCTGATTACATGAGCGAGGAGAGCATCCGCGATCTTGCCGAGTCAGGCTGCTTCGCCGTGAAGATGGGGGTCGAAAGCGGCAACGAGTACATGCGCAACAAGATCATGCACAAGAATCTCTCCAACGAGGAGATCGTCGAGACCATGGCACTGTTCCGCAAGTACGGGATCATGGTGCAGACCTCGAACATCCTCGGCTCGCCGGGAGAGACGCTGGATTCGGCCTGGGAGACCCTCGAGTTCAACGTGAAACTCAGGCCCGAGCACGCATGGTGCTCGCTCATCCAGCCCTACCCCGGCACGACCATCCAGGACCTGGTGATGCGTGAGGGCATGCTTCCTTCTGACTTCGACCCCGACGAGTTCGAGCAGAGCTACTTCATGACGACGCCCGTCGACGTCGAGAACAAGGAAGAACTCAGCAACCTGCAGAAGCTGTTCCCGCTGGCAGTCCGCTTCCCCTGGGCGCTGCCGGTGGTGCGCGAGGCGATCAAGCTGCCGCCGAACAGGGCCTACAACTTCCTGTTCAAGGCGCACTACGCCTACAGCATCTTCCGCATCAACGACATGGAATTCCTGGACTTCATGCGGATCGGGCTCTACACCCGCAACTACTTCAGCCAGACGACGTTCTAGCCTTCGGCGGCATCCTCGACCGCCTGTAGTTCGTACTGGCTTACGACGCGGTCTCGACCCTGCTCTTTGGCGCTGTACAAGGCCTGGTCAGCCTGCTCCAGGAACTGCTCTGGGGTCATCTCCAACTGCAAGGTGGTGACGCCCACGCTGATTGTGATGCGCAGCACCTGGTCGTTCCACGGCACGGTCAGGTCCTGGATGCCCTGCCGTAGCCGTTCAGCGACGCTGACGGCAACGGCGTTGCTGGCGCCTGGCAGCAGGACAGCGACTTCCTCGCCGCCCAGTCGCCCGACCAGGTCGACCGCCCGGGTACCCTTGAGCAACTCTCGGGCCATCGCCATCAGCACCGCGTCGCCGGCGGGGTGGCCGTAGCTGTCGTTGAGGTGCTTGAAGTTGTCGGCGTCAATCATGAGCAGCGATAGCGGCATGCCTTCGCGACGGGCTCGCTCACTCTCCCGCTTCAGCTCGGACAGGAAGTGGCGCCGCCCGACCAGGCCCGTCAGGTCGTCGTAGGTGGCCTGTCGCTTGATCTCTCGCAGCAGGAGGGCGTTCTCGACGGCGATGCACAGGTGCGTGCTCAGGGCAGAGAGGAGCGGTAGCTGGTCCGGATCGAAGGGCCCGTCCTCGGCATTCTTTCGCAGCAACAGGATGCCGCGAGCGCCGTGTTCCCTCGAGCGCAGCAGTTCGGTGAGGATGGGGTCCGCATCCAGGGTACAGGTGCCGATGGTGACTTCGTGCGCCGAGGGGTCGCCCAATATGGTGGTTCCCTCGGCGTTGGCTACCCGGATCTCAGCGGGCAGGGACTCGCTGTTGCCGCCGCGTGCTACCAGCTTCGGTAGGGCGTCTTCGATGAGGTAGAGGGCGATTTCGTCGACCCTCATCATTTCGTTCAGTCCGGCGGCGGCGGCAGCCACCATCTCGTCGATGTCCTGGTGGGCGTTGAGGGTCTGGGTAATGTCGTTGAGTTGGGCCAGGTAGACGTTGCTCCGGAAGATGCGGTCGTGCAGATCGACCTGTGTCAGGTGCTCGGCGAGGAGGTCTGCCGCCAACTGAAACAGGTGCCGGTCGGTCGCCTCGACCGCTCGCGGCAACTCGGCCTCGAGAACACCGAGCAGGTTGCCCTGGGCGCTCAGGATCGGGCTGGCAAGCCACTGGCTGTGTAGCTCCTCGGTCCCTTCACCTGGTGTGACCTTGAGTTCACCTGCGGCTTGTTCCACGATGCGTGCCGTTTCGAGGGCGAGGACCTTGCCCGTTTCGAGTCGCTCCAACTGCTTGTCGAAGTGCTTGGGCCGCGAGGTTGCAGTCAGCCTCAACTGCTCGGTTTCGAACTGGTAGAGAAGTACCTGGAAGCAGTCGAGCCCATCGACCACGACCTGCGGGACCAGCGAGAGGTCTCCACCGCCGTGTCGGCAGCGTCGCAACTGTCGAGCCAGATCGCTGACAATGACGAGAGGGGCCCGTTGCCGGTCGCCGGTGTGGGTGGAGGTCATCAACAGACGCTGTTCAGGTGCGGTTCGGGGAGCCCCAGCGATAGCCAGACGGGGCATCCTTGTCGGGAGGGTGCAGGTCCAGGAGGAGGACCAGCATCTCGTCATAGCGGCTCTGGTCCTTGGGGCTCTCGAACGTGAGAATCTGGACGCCAAAGCCTTCCGGCACGTCTGCGCCCGGCTGATCGGCGCGATGCCAGCGGACCTCGGCATTGAACCGTACGGGCAGGCTCTCACCGGTCCAGTCGATCGGGAATTCGATGCGCACGATGGCACCCCGGATGGGTGGGTCCCCGGGGTAGGCCAAGAAGGCTCCCTCGCGAGAGAAGTTCTGTGCGGTGGCGGTATGACTGCGACCACGCGCCCAGAACGTCACCTCCAACGACGAAGCGATACGCACGTGACGTGGGATAAAGCTGCGGCCCGCGTCTTCGCCATCGGCCTCCCATGGGGGGGCGTTATCGTCGGGCTGCACGGTTACCTTGGGGAGCTGCGGCCGGGTCACACCGGGCCCCAGCCGCTGCTGATTCGATGACTCATCGAGTGGCGAGTTTGCGGTAGTCACACCTGGATGGGTCGAGGTGGAGAGCATTGCCTCGACGGATGGACCCGTATCAGAAACCACGGGTGGGGCCTCGTCCTCGATCACCGGAGGCAGGGCGTGCTCGCTGGCGTCGCCGCCGAAGCGACCGAAGAAGTTGTCGTCTTCGCCCTGATCACCTGAGGGTTGGGGAGACCAACGTGCGGCAGCGTCGTCGTTCTGAATTGGCGGTAGTTCGTCGCTGACCACCAATTCACCGCCTAGGTCCAGTTGCTCAGACAGGGTCCGCTGGTCGGGCCCGGCGAGGAATGGCTCGGGGGCCACGGTGGGAACGTGGGGGTCGGTGGCCGGCGCCGCGACTGGTGGCGCTTCGGTGGTTTCGAGAATGGACTCGGACACGAGTGGCTGCTGAGTTCGTCGCCGACGTCCCCGCCCGGACGCTTGCAGTGCGCCTCCCAGGCCAGAGGCGCCGCTCGGGCCCAAGCGCGAGGGCTCCGAGCCGCGCCGCTCCTGCTGCTGTGCGCTGCGCCGTTGCTCGGCGCCGTGGTCTTCGGGAAGGACGTCGTCGACACTCCGGCCGAGCTGTACCAGCATGGCCTGGCGGCCACGCCACAGGCCGCCTTCTGCGAGCATCTCGCTGACCTCGCCCTGGATGTCCAGCTCCTTGTTGTCGGTGGGCCGGCGAAAGCGTAGGCCGATCCGGCTGCCGAGCGGGGGAACCGGGTCCGAACTGATCGTTGCGGTCTGCTCTCCGAGACGGGTGATAAAACCGCGAGTCACCTCATCCGAGTCGAGAATTAACTCGACCGGAATCAGGCACGGTGCACCGTCTCGTTTTGCCTCGGACACTTCGCTTCCTCCGCTGCAGCGGCCCGGAATCAAAGGGGCTGCACTGCACGGCGAGGGAAGTGTAACAGCAAGGGCTGCAATGACCCACTGAGCGCGGCAATGTGCCGGCTCGGCGAGGCGAAAGGTCGCAGGTCACAGACCGGCGATGTGGCGTGCTAGGTGCGAAGAGAGAGTTGCGTTGCGGCGCAATGCAGCGGGCTGGGCAAGCTGCCGGGCCTTGCCGAAAACGAAGCCGGGCCGTCCGTAGAAGCGGCGGTAGGCCTCTTTCTGCAGCGATTGGAGCTCGACTCGGCTCATGCCCGACGGACTGTAGAACACGTTGAAGATGTTCATGGAGCGTTCATCGCCGATGAAGTCACCGGCGCGGTCCAATTGACGCCAAAGTCGCGATCCGAACACGGGGTTGACGGGTGTGAAGAAGGCCCACTCCAGTGGCAGGGAGCAGGCGTAGTCGATGGTCTGGCGGGCTTCGGCCACAGTCTCCCCGGAAATGCCGAGCGAGAAACGCGCCGCCACTTCGATTCCCGTCTCGTGAATGCGGCGGACACCGGCTTGGCAGGCCTCGACTGTCAGGGGCGAGTCCATGGTGGCGGCGCGCAGGTTCTTGTCCACTCCCGAGATCAGGACGGTATCGATGCGCCAGCAGCCTGCTGCCCGCATCAAGGCAAGCAACTCCGAGCTGAAGTCGTAGGACCAGAACGTGACGGTCCAGGTCCAGCGGCGGCCCGAGGCGATAATCTTCCGGCACAGCTCGCGGGCTGCGAGTTCATCGGAAGAGAAAATGCCGAAGTGGTCGTAGAAGCCGAAGTCGCGGATGCCGAAGCGATCCTCGCACTCGGCCATCTCGGCGTAGATGTGCTCGGGGCTCCGGATCCGGAACTTCAGTCCGCCCACTGCCGGAAGGTGGCAGGAAGCGCAGGTAAGCGGGCAGCCCCGGCCGGTGAAGATAATGGTGTTGAGGGGCCGGTTGTAGATGTTCAAACGAGGGTGGTAGGTCTCGCCGCTGCTCAGCAGGTCGCGGGCCGGGAAGGGGAGCCGGTCGATGTCAGCGATGAGAGCTCGCTTGTTCTCCCTGATGACACTTCCGTTGCCCTGTCGCCAGGAGCAGCCGCCGATTCCGGAGAAGTCGCGCGTGCCGGCCTCGAAACGATCGACAACTTCGCACAGGGTGATCTCCCCCTCGCCGAACACCGCGACATCGAGGTCGGGACAGTCCTCGAGGCACTGATCTTTGGCGACGTTGCAGTGGGCACCACCCAGGACCACCAGCTTGTCTGGCCAGCGCGTCTTGAGAGCAGCGACGAGCTTGCGGGTCATAGCCCAGGTGCAGGTGACAGCGTTCAGTCCGATGACGTCGGGGTCGAACGCCTCGACCTCGTTCCACCAGCTCGCCTCTGTGCAGCGGTAACTCTCGAGGTAGGAGGCATCGTGCCCTTCGCGGCGCAGCCACGAGGCCAGGTAGAGCAGCGACCAGAAAGGCATCTTGCCGTTGATCGTCGACTCTCCCCGTACCAGGGTCTTGCCGATGGCGCGGCGCATGGGGTCCATTCCGTCGGGATGTCGTAGCTCGCGGTAGCTCCAGGGCGCGGCGGTGAGCAGGACCCGGGCCATCTCAGTGCTCCAACTCGAGGAAGCGCGGCACCTGACCACCGCGCGGTCCGAGCAGCTGGTGTCGGAGCAGGCGTGCCATGACGGTCGCGCCCTCGGCCCACTTGCCGAGGTTGCCTCGCCCGGCCATGGTCCGTCCCAGGCGCAGCAGGCGAGATGGCCGCCCATAGAAGCGTGCGTAGGCGCGCCGTTGGACGCCCGACAGGTACTCCCGGCTCAGGCCGTTGGTCACGAACACGGCCTGGTCGGGATCCCCCATGTAGTTGCGGTAGTCGTCGGTGTCGATCTCGCCGTAGCCTTCGGCCATGTCGCGGAGTGGGGTACCCACAAAGGGCGTGGTGATCTTGAAGTTGGCGGAGGCGATGGGCAACGAGCGAGCAAACTCAATGGTTCGATTGATGGACTCAGGTGTGTCCGTCGGGTGCCCGATCATGAACAGCCCTTTGGCCTCGATGCCGGCGTCAACCGTCCATTGCACACGCTCTCGCACGGTGTCGAGGTCGGTTCCCTTGAGGATGTCGCGGATAACCTCGGGGTCACCGGTCTCGATGCCGTAGGCAATCTGCCAGCAGCCGGCCTCGCGCATCAGCCGCAACAGGTCCCGGGTCACCGTGCCGATGTGGGTGCTGATGTTCCACGACATGCGCACCTGTCGTCGCAGCATCTCCTGGCAGATCGCCTCGACGCGACGCGCGTCCAGGGTGAACGTGTCGTCGTAGAAGAAGATCTCACGAATGCCGAAGTCGTCACGTAGGTGCTCGATCTCGTCGACCACGTTGTGCGCCGAGTGCACTCGGAAGCGGTTCCCCAGGATTTCCCGCCGCTCACAGAAGATGCACGAGTAGGGGCACCCCCTGCTCGTGTAGATGGTCGAGGCCGGCCACTCCCGGTACTGGAACATCGTCATCTGGTAGCTGTCTAATGGCGGCAGGAGGTCGCGAGCGGGCCAGGGCAGGGCGTCGAGGTTGTCAATCCAGCCCCGTTCCGCAGTCACCTGCAGCGGTGAGCTGGGGTCGGGCTCCTCGGTGTACCAGAGTCCGGCCACCGCGGACACGTCGCCGCCCCGCTCGAGTGCATCGCACAACTCGAGCATCGTGATCTCGCCCTCGCCGACTACCGTGTAGTCGAAGTGTGGGTCCCGTGCACACTCTTCGGGAGCGCCGGCTGGGTGGGGCCCCCCTACCACCACGGTGGTATCTGCAGACAGGCCCTTGACGATGGTGCTGATCTCGCGTGCCACCGGCACGGTCGCCGTGTACATGCCCATGCCGACCACGTCAGGCGCGAATCGACGGAGCCTCCGGCGCAGCTCGTCGCGGCCGATGCCGCTGTGCCGCATGTCTTCGATGGCGACCTCGTGCCCGCCGCTGCGCAGGTACGCGGCAATGTAGGCGAGTCCCAGGGGCGGCGCCTGGTTGGGCGGCAGCAGTGGCGCGGGACGAGCCGGGTCTGGAAAGTCGTTCGGATGGATCAACTGAACGCGCATCGCGGCAGTCTAGATCGGATTGGCTCTGGGCAGCCACGGCAACTCTGAGTGCCGTGCGACATCCTTGACGAATTGCGCTGCAGGGCGTAGCGATACTATGGAGCAGCGACGTCGCTGCTGCCGCAAGCGAGGCTTCGTGAATCGTCCAATCCCACTGGTAGCGGCATTCCGATTTCGCCACTCGATGAGACCTCTCGGAGTCGTTTGCCTGCTGTCTGCGCTGGCCCTGGCCGCCCTGTTCTGGGCCCCGGCGGCCGATGCGAGGCCTGCCGCAGGGGACCGTGAGGCTCGCAGCTTTCCTCCCGGCGATACCCTGCTGAAGGCGCTTCATGATCCCAGCGGCTGGGAAGTGCACCTTCGTGCGGCGCGCGAAGGGGTCGACGTCTTCAAGAAGGATATCGACGGGGTACGCATCCCAGGGTTCCGTGGTGAGAAGGTGGTTGCGGCGTCCAGCGATTCCCTGTTCAGCCTGCTGGTGGATCTGAACAACCATGTCAGGATATCGAAGCGTATTCCCCTCGTCATTTCCGAGGTGATCTCCTCATCAGGCAATACGCTGGAATTCTTCCAGCTTGTCGCGACCCCCTCCTGGACCATGGCGCGCGATCGGTGCTGGTTCAATCGGGCCGAGATTCTTCGCAACGTCGACGGCGAGGCCGGTCGCCATCGACTGACCTGGAAGGGTCTCGATCCGGCTCCCTTCTCCGAGTACCTGGAGAAGGTCCTGGTGGACTATCCCAACGCCCTGGTCATTCCCCTCAGCGTAGGCTCCTGGGAGGTGGTTCCGATCGGGCCAAAAAGCACTCGCCTGATCTACCGGGTGCTGACCGATCCGGGTGGCAAGATCCCGGCCAATCTGCAGGAGTTGGTGACCGGCAGGACCTTGCCAGACAACCTGCTTCAATTTGAGACGGCGGCCGCGGAGCGAGCGGCAAAGTGACACCCTCGCTATAGTCTGTGCGGATCACAGGAGATGCCCGACGAGTGAAGTACATCGACCCGGCACCTGCGAGGCCCCACGCCGCCCTGGGGCTCGCCACTTCGGTCCGCGCCCGCGGCCGCGGCATCATCATCCTGGCTGGCCCGTCGTCGTGTGGAAAGGGCGCCATCGCGGAGGCGCTGCAGGCCACCTTGCACCTGCCGCCCGACAACCACATCTCCATGGGCGATGCGCTGCGCGAGACCGTGCTGCGGGCGCGCAGCGACAAGCACTTCCTCGGCGCCCTCGGTGAGCGCTTCGGGATCCACCCCGATCGCCTCGTGTTCGACCCGTCTGTCACGGATCCCGGCGTGACTGCCAAGGCACGCTCCTACGAGGTGGAGTTGATGGATCGTTACGGCAATGAGCCGTCGCAACTTGACTGGCTGGACTACTGCGTCTCCGCCGGTCTGCTGGTACCGGATGAGTGGTCCGAGCAGATTATCGAGGGGATCCTGGCTGACCGCGCCGACCGTCACGAGGCGGTCATCCTGCTCGACGGTTACCCGCGGACTGAAGCTGCTGCTCGGCACGTGCTGTCCCTGTCGGAGCGGCTCGACATTCCAATCATCAAGGTGGTGCACCTGTCGGTGTCCAAGAAGGAAATGCAGAATCGGGCCCTCGGCCGCAAGCGTGTCGACGATACGCCCGAGACACTGGAGCGCCGCTACCAGTTCTACATCGACCACGTGCAGCCCAGTGTCGAGCTGCTCAAGGCGCACCTCGGTAGCCGCGTGGCAGCGCTCATCGATGCTCACCAGCCCGAGTACCGCAAGGACGGTTCGCTCGACCTCGAACAGTCGGTGCGCAACGTGGCCAACCGGGTTCTGATGTCCCTGGGTGTGAGTCGCCACATCCTCGAGACCCTCGACGAGGCCAGAGAAGGCTGGGAGTCCGCGGACTAGCGCGCCGTTCGCTTCGCGCCGCTCAACCAACGTGGGTTGCTGCGCCATCGCCATTCGGCGTGTCGACAAGCCAGGGCAGGTGAACAGGGGATTGGAGTGCGTTTATCCCGCGTCCCCAGCCTGCCGGTAGAGCCGCAGCGAGGTGCCGTCTTCGAGGCCCAGGCTGCCGATCTGTTGCCAACGATGCGCCTGTGGCCAGAACACGATGCAGCGCCGACCGCGAAGTGCGCTGTCGTCGGGGTCGTCGGGAGTCCCGTACCGCATGATGACGATGTCGGCGGCGGCGATGGTGGCTTCGAGTTGCTCGAGAGAACCGAACTTTTCGGTAAGCCACTGCTTGTCCGAACAGCGGGACACCAGCAGAAGATCCTGCTCGCGGAAGATCATGGGGCCGGCATCCGAGCCCGCTCGACCCGCGGTGAGCGCTGCGTCAAAGGTGCGATAGAACAGGCCGTACAGGTGGTCGAGGAAGACGACCTCCAGTGGCCGCCCCAACTGGGACCGTGTCGGCGACAGAAGCTCTCGGATCTCATCGACGGCCCGGTCGCCACGGTCGCCCGCCAGGGGCCCGGACTCGTCACTGCCCATGGGTCGAGTAACCCGGTCCATGAAGTAGTACTCGGGGTACAACGCGCAGACCCACAGTTGACTGCCGACTCGTGACGTTGCTGCCCATCCCGGTGTGGTCACACAGGACAGCGGCCGGAGTCCCGGCAGTACATCGAAGGAAATGACGGCAGTGTTCAAGCTGCCGCCGAGAAGCAGGACCGCAATCCCTGTTCGCCGCAGGCTGCGTTTCGGGATGTCGAGTGCGGCGGTTGCGATCAGCGCGGCGCACAGCGGCAACAGGGGCACGAGGTAGCGCTCGTCGTAGATGTCCCGGAGCAGGAACACCACGCAGAACACCGGAATGGCGAGGCTCCAGAACACGAAGTCTCGCTGTACCCGTGCGTCCGCGTCTCGACATCCCCGTTCTCGTGCGAAGAACCACGCGGTTGCTGCCAGGGTTGCAAGCAGCAGGGGCGGGCTGAATGTCTGCAGAGTGGAGTAGTAGACCACTTCCCAACTGTGCGAGCGCAGCGCGCTGAGATAGTGCCCCGGGTAGGCGCCGAGGGCGCCGTCGGCAGCGTAGCCCAACAGCTTTCCGGGCCAGGTGGAGTCCACTAGCGTGGTGATGATGGCGTCGCTGCGCGGTCCGAGCAGCAGCCAGGCAAGCAGCGCCGCGGCTACTGTCGTGACCCCAGCTGCACGCTTGAGCAGGCTGTTTCGATCCTGCTGCCACAGTTCCTTGAGCCCGGGCCGGGCAAGCACCCACAGCGGCCCGATGAGAAAGGCGAGTGCATTCACCTTGATTGCCAGCCCGACGATCAACCACAATCCGGCCCATCGTCGTGCCCGCGCGGCGGCGCGTTCCTGTTCGGCGCGCCGGCTCTGCAGCAGCAATGCGGCACACCAACACACGGCGATCGCTACCGGCAGGTCGAGGACAAGGACTCGGCTGTAGTTGAACAGGCCCGGAAGAAGGCAGGCAACTACCGCTGCGAGCAGCGCAGTCGAGTGGCGCCGCTCGGGATGCGCCAACTCGAACCCGAGCCGATAGACACCCAGCAACAACAGTGGCCAGAGCACTACCGACAGGCCACCGAGCAGGCCAGAAGCACCCGGCCCGGTGACAAAGGCAACCGCTGCTGCGAGCAGGTAGTACAGGTCTCCGTAGCGTTGTTGCTCGTCGTTACGGCTGTGTTCCCGGATGGCTTCGCTGCCATCGCGCAGCGCCATGTGCAGGTCGGAAACCTGTGAGTAATGGAACGCGGCGTCGGTGTACTGAACTCCTTCGTCCAGGGACAACCAGAGCAGGTTCACCGCGATCTGCAGCGCGGCGAGGAGCAGTACCAGCACAACGGCCCGGTGGCGCATCACGTCCGGAGACTATCAGCGATCCCTGTGCTCGGCTCCGCCTTGCTAGGTTGTGTATCCTGCCTGGGCTCGGACGCAACTTGAGAGGACTGGCCTTGAGACCTTCTGTGCTACTTGTCGTGACGCTGCTGTCTGGCGTCCTCTGCTCCCTGCCAGCGCAAGGCGCAGTGCGTCTTCCACTGGGTCCCGACGGAGACAACGCCAAGGTTGTCGAGATCCAGGGCGAGTATCGTATCCAGGGCTCGTTCTTGACGGATTTTCCCGTCGACGCTGAGGGCACGACCCTCGGCCAGGGCGCGGTTCTCGACCAGCGTCTCCGCTTCCGGCTTGACCTGGCCGGAGTGAACTTCAAGTTCGGCGTCGAGTGGGACCTGTTCAGCGGCCAGATGGCCGGCGACCTCTGGGGGATCCCGGGTTCAATTGATGCTCGTCACCGCGAAAAGTATGCGGTGCTTACAGCGGATGGTTTCGTGCCTCGCCGTGCCGCGGCCCGGTTCTCCGGACGATGGGCGACTGTCGAAGTGGGCCTGGTCACCTCGCACTGGGGGCTGGGGATGGTCGCCAATGATGGCAACCGGGACACGTTCTTTGGTCGCAACGACTTTGGCGATCGAGTGGTGCGCCTACGCGGCACGTTCAAGCCGTTCGGCGCTCCATGGCACGCCCAAAAGGAGCCTCACCGCCTGCGTGACAAGGTGCTGCTGACCGGTGGCGTCGACTGGGTCCTGGACGATGACGTGGCCACCTTCACCGAGCAGCAGCTTGCCTTCCAGGGTCTGTTGTCGCTGCTGTACGCCGATGCCGATGGCAAGCGGCTGGGCATCTACACGGTCTATCGGCACCAGCGAGAGCTGGAATACGATCGTCAGACCAACGTGGTCGTCATTGACGGCTACGGCGACCTGCCCCTGGCCCTGGGTGCCAGCGGATGGAGCGCCCGCCTGGCCGCTGAGGTTGCGGTGATTCTCGGTACCACCGACCGCACCCTGACCTACGGTGAGCGAACTACCCTCGGCGTGGCCTCTGCTGGTCTGACCGGCATTGCCAGCCTGCGAGCGCCCGGTGAGCGTTTCCAGTTTCACCTGCGTGCCGGGTACGCCTCGGGTGACCCGAACGCTGACGACGAGGTGACGAATGACTTCACTTTTGACCGGGACTTCGATGTCGGAATGGTGCTTTTTGACCAACTACATGGCGGCATCGCCGCAGCCAACCATGTCTTGCTGTCCGATCCCGACCACGGCGGCCAGCCTCCCGATGGCGTCGACGGACTGGTGACCGAGGGTGCCTTCCGTCGCGCCGTGTTCGCCCAGCCGATCTTCCAGGTGACACCGTGCTCCTGGTTCGACGCCAAGGTGGGCGTCTTGCTCAGCGTCGCCTCGACCCCGGTTCGCCACTCGTTCTACTCGTTCCGTGCTGGCGGCACCCCCCGAAACCACCACGACGAGGAGCCCACCGGCTCGGCCCTGGGTGCTGAATTGGACTGGTCCGTGAAGTTCGGTGGCCCCCTGCCGTTCGGTGGGGAAATGGCGCCGCGCCTCGAGGCTCAGATCCAGGGTGGACACCTGTTCCTGGGCAGGGCCCTGGCGGCTTCCGGCGGCTCCGAGCCGATTCACTACCTGCTCGCGACCGGCCGAATTCGCTGGTAACGCTTGCCGTTGCTGGGGTTCAGCCCGGCTCCTGGTCTGTAGAAGTGGCCTCACGCCCGGGCACGACGCGCAACAGCGGCGTCTCGGCGTTGGTCATCCACAAGGTCAGCCCGGTCATGGGCATTACGTCGATTGCAGCGGCCCAGACTCCCCGGGTCGCCCTCGGCGGGAACGAAGAGGTTGCGATTCGCCAGTCCTCTTCCGTGCAGTCCTGGGTGAGCACCAGGTCCAGGCGACCGGAGCGGTCTGGTCCCTTCATCTCGCCGCGGACATTGGGACACGGACTCAACTCCTCCACGATCACCCAGATAGGCTCGCCCACCTGCGGCAGTAGGGGCACCGTAGAGGCGCGTCGATGTTCAGCATCGGGCTGGCCGCGCCTGGACACGCCTCCGGCCACGGCCATTCGGTAGATGCGGTCGCGTACCTCGCCGTCACTGTGGGTGAGGAGTCGCGTGCCCAGGGTGGTCAGTCCGATCTCGGCTCGAGCTCGCAGTGGGCCCAGGAACTGGCCGAGCAGCGGCCACATCTCGTCGGCTGGCAGCTCCAGGCGGGCGATTGGCTCGATGCACCGGCGGCAGTTCTCGGCGCTCGCGTTGCAGCAGACGGTGATCAACTCCTTGAGCTTCTCCAACTCGACACTTCGCCAACTGCCCGCGCCGGGCCTCTCTCCAACTGGAAGTTCCACGCCAGGCTTGCCGAGACGGTGCGTGATGGTGGCGATGGTCTTCTCCCAGGGTGCGTGCGCCACCACCTGCGAGCCCCCGTTCGAGGCGGTTGTAGCTTGTGCGCCCGGTCCAGCAGTCGCCGCCGGGTTGCTGCCTGAGGCGGAGCCCGCCGGTGTCGTGGGAAGTCGTGCGGATTCCTCGTAACAGGCTGACATGCAGAGCACGAGGGCAAGCAATACGAGGAGTGGGCGCGTGGTGTGCAAGGCGTGCATGGCGTGCATGGTAGCAACTCGGGCTGCTAGGCTCTGTGGCCATGGGCATGAACGGACCGGGGAATCGAGTGCGGGCTTCGCGCATTGCTGGAGCTGCCTTTCTTGCCACGGCGCTCGCTGCGCCGGCCCTACTTGCCGGTGGGCTGGTGCCGACGGCGGCTCCGCCGATCGATCCTCACCTCGCAGCTCAGCTGGTAATCAGCGAGGTCGGGCCCGGCCCGTCGCCGCAGAAGTTCGCAATTGGCGGTCGCTTCGTAGGGGATCTGGACGGTGATGGCAGCGACGACATCGCCCTGCCCTCGATCTCGGGCGAGTCTGTCGAGCTGTACTTCGGAAACCCGGCTCTTGCTTCGGGTAAGCAGCAGCAGCGGTTGCCACAGGGAGACACCCAACTGACTCTTCCGCAGGGTTGCAGGGGTGCCGATGAGTTGATTCGCCTTGCGGCCCTGGGCGACCTTGATGGGGACGGCCTGGCAGATCTCGGCGTGTCCTGCTTCGAGTCGGACGACCTGGGGATCCCCGGAGCATACCGTGGTGCCGTAGCAATCTACTGGGGGCGTGCTGCACCCTGGCCCGCCGGGCCCCTCGCGCCCGACCTGCTGCTGCTCGGCGCCGAGTCGGTCGACAGCGGCGCAGGGTTTAGCGCCGGCGAGCGCCCCGGTCGCTCCATCGTTGGGCTCGGTGATGTAGACGGTGACGGATTTGGCGACCTGCTGGTGACGGGGGAGCAATTGGCGCAGCCAGAGCAGAGCATCGCCTGGCTGTTCCGCGGTGGAGTTGGCATTCGGACCAGCCTGCAGGACACCAGCGACAGCACCTGGGTCATTGAGGGTGCTGCGGACCTGCAATGCCTGCAGGTGCTGGAAGCTTCGCCGCTGGGCGATGTGGATGGCGGCGGACAAGCTGACTTTGCGCTGGTCTGCCCCGAAC
>CAZBDA010000017.1:0-64300 GCA_964490445.1 uncultured Rickettsiales bacterium
GAGATGGGTGTGCTGGTATTTGTCGCTGCCAACGAGCGCTACGAGGCCGACAACTTCGAGAACCTCGTCGTCGACCGAGCCGACGTGCAGATGAACCCCCGCACCCAGCAGAACAACTACTACGCGCTCGCCTCGTGGATGGTCGACCAGGCCGGTGGCCAGGCCTTCATCACCGAGAACGCACAGCCGGCAGCCGATGTGAACGGGGCGGTCAGCAACATCTTCCTGAACACGTCGGACTCCGCCGAGGCGCAGGCCTACGTTACAGAGCTCCTGCAGCGACGCAGCTACCTGACCCGCCTGTACACCCGGGTCTCGGGCTGGGAAATGCTCGCCGATCCCTACTTCCAGCCCTCTGCCGGTGCCGACGTCAGCCGATCAATCGATCTCAGCGATCGGCCGGCCGTCGAAATGTGCGCCCCCAGCACAGACGACACCCGCAAGGCCTGTGGTGACATGTACTGCGGCGTCGGCGCCCAGTGCGCGACCACCAGGGAAGGCATCGACGGCTGCATCTGCCCGGCAGGCACAGTTGCACGCAGCATTTCGGCGCCCCTCGGCCTCGGTCGTTCGGTGGCCCGCACGGTCACCTGCCAGGTCACGGCCCACGACATGCTCGCCTCGGCACGCGAAGACGGCACGGCTCCCCAGGATCCCTGCCTCAATGCCAGTTGCGGTGCCAACGGCCAGTGCGTCGACACCAACGGTTTCGCGACCTGCACCTGCGACGAGGGCTATGCCGCCGTCACCGACCCGCAGGGCGCGCTGACCTGTTCACAGGTCAGGACCAGCTTCGGCCCGGAGAGCATTCTCTGGGAAGAGTCCGGTTGCGCCTGCTCATCCGTCGGAAGCGACTCGATCAGCAGCTCGGCGCTCGCCCTGCTGCTGCTTGCTCCGCTGGCCCGCCTGCGACGACGGCGCGAGGTGAACTGAACATAGAAGGCTCTTTGTGAGTACGACGGGGACTCCTCGGGGTCCCCGTCGTCGTTCTGCTGCTACCCCCTGGCGTGATTTCCGTTAGGATCGCTGGCCATGGACGCGCGCATTCTCCTCGCCACTCTCTCGGTCAGCAGTTGTCTGCTGCTGGTTGCCTGCGGCACCGATCCCGGGCCCGGGACCGGGCCCTATGTGAACGAGTGCTCGGACTTTGCGGGCGCGACCCGCCCGCCGGTAGTCGAGATCACCTCGCCGGGAAACGCCGAGGCTTTTGATTCCAGCAATTCCATCAACTGGGTGATTTCGGTGAGCGACCCGGACACGGATGTCACCGAACTCGTGGTGGAACTCATCGACTACACCTCGGGCACCCCCGAGGACATCGACATCTCGGTGCCAGGCCCGGACAGCGACGGGCGAGTCACGTTTTCGATGCCCGCCTCGTTGCTCACAGGCGGGCAGAACCCGATCCGAGCCCGCGCCACCGATCCCGATGATTGCTTCGGCGAAGACGACGTGCTGGTCTGTGTCGACCAGGACACCTGCCCCTGAGCCCTGGTGCCTTCCACGCAGATGTGCCTGAACTGCTTGCGGCTGGCCCTAGTGGCCTCCTTGCTGGGCGGCTGCATCACCCAGAGCACGCAACTCTATGACTTTGACGGCGACGGGGTCCCCGACGCGAACGACTGCAACCCCGCCGACGACACCATCTACCCCGAGGCTCCCGAAATCCTGGGCGACAACATCGACCAGGACTGTGACGGTGCCGACGGCGACGCCGACGACCTCGATGCCGACGGGCACTCCAACGACGAGGACTGTGCGCCTCTGGACGGCGACATCCACCCCGGAGTCGAGGACGACGAGTACGGCGACGGAATCGACGAGGACTGCAGCGGACACGACGGCACCGACCTCGACGACGACGGCTATCCGGCACCGGGTCCCGGCGTGCCAGCCGAGCTCGAGGACTGCAACGACAACGACAATTCGGTGCATCCGGGAGCTACCGAGATCCCCGGCGACGACATCGACAACAACTGCGACGGCGGCACCATCACCGATGATGATGGCGACGGCTACAGTCCCGACAGCGGCGACTGCAACGACGACGACCCCTCGATCCACCCCGGAGTTCCCGAACAATGCAACGACGGTGTCGACGACGACTGCAACGCCCTCACCCACGAACAACTCGATGGTGACGGCGACGGGCTATCCGCCTGCGAAGGCGACTGCGACGACTCTCGGCCAGTCGTAGCTCCCGACGTACTCGAAATCTGCGACGACGGACTCGACAACGACTGCGACGGCAGCGTCGACAACGACTGCATTGATTGCCACCGCACAGTGGAGAGCAACCAGCAGTCCATCCAGCAAGCCCTCAGCTTGCTCGCCGACGGGGACACCCTGTGCATCTACCCGGGGGACTACACAGAAAACCTGGTCCTATACACCGAGCAGAGTTTCTTACTGCTTGGAGTCGCGGCGCCAGAGAGAACGGTCATCGACGGCGGTGGCACAGGCAGCGTGCTGGAGGTGACCGGCATGCCCGCATCAGGTACCGCCGCGGTGATGATTTCCAGGCTCTGGCTCAAGGGCGGCGACAGCCCCCTCGGTGGCGGACTCCACCTGAACACCACTGCCGACGTGCTGCTGGAATCACTGATCGTAACGGACAATCACGCCGACACTAAGGGGGGCGGGATCTTTGCCAACCCGGGCTCCATCACCGCGAGCAACCTGCTGATTACAGACAACAGCACCGGCGGCGGTGGCGGCGGTCTCTTTGTCGAGTGCCTTGCGACCGACTTCAACGAAGTGAAGATTCACGACAACCACGCCGACCAGGGTGGCGGTGGGGCCTATCTTGCTCCCTGCCCGATCGCTCCGTTCACGATGAGCCACTTCGAGTTGCGCGGAAATTCAGCAGGCAGCTTCTTTTCGAGCATCAGCGACCCGAGCAGCGCAACCGGTGCTGGCATCCACTCGCAAGGGCGACCGCTCGACCTGTCATTCGGCGAGTTCCACAACAACAGCGCGAGATACGCGGGCGGCGGCCTTTTTCTCGGTGGCTCCCCCGCCGATGCCGAAAGCGACCTGCGCAACCTGACGTTCTGGTTCAACACCGCCGAAAGCTGGGGCGGGGCGATGTACTTTGAAGCCTTTAACCAATCAGGTCAGGACGCCTCGGTGCTCGGAGAGAACCTGCTGTTCATCCGGAACGGCGCGCTTCTCGGAGGCGGAGGTATCTACTCCATCAACACCGAACTCGTCCTTCAGAACACAGTGTTCCTGGCCAACCACTCTGGCGAGGCGGGAGGAGCGATCTACCTGGAGGCCACTTCTGGACCGCCACTCGGCACCAACATCACCAACGCCTTGATGTCCAGCAACTACGCCGGAGAGAGGGGCGGCGCGCTGTTTGTCTCTGCCAGGCCTGGGGACGACGTCCAGCTGCACCACGCGACATTCGCCGACAACTACAGCAACAGCATGGGAGGCGCTATCTACCTTGCGGGGAATTCGGCGCCAACAATCAGCCACACCTCGTTTGTGGGCAACCACGCTGGCGATCCCGCGGACTCAATCTTCAACGCCGACGAAGAATCGCCCCCGTCCGTCTCCTTTTGTAATTTCTGGGAGCACAGGTACACCGAGTCAGGAGAAGCTAACAATTTTTACGGCATAGACGACCTCGCAGAGAATCTTGCCGCAGGCAACAACACTCAAGTGGATCCCCTGCTGGTCGACAGCACTTCCGACTACGGCTTTGAGTGGGACACGCACCTACGCACCGACTCCCCGTTGGTAGACGCAGGCGCCCCCAGTGCCCCCCCAGACCCCGACGGGAGCATCTCGGACATTGGCGCCCTCAGCGGCCCCGGCGCCAACAGCTTCGACCTCGATGGCGACGGCTACCCCGTGTGGTGGCAGCCCGGACCCTATGACGACAGCAGCTACCCCAGCCTCGGCTGGGACTGTCGGGACTTCAGCGGGGGCATCCACCCCGGCGCCACTGAAATCACGGCAGATGGCGTCGATTCGAACTGCGACGGCATCGACTGACTCAGTGGCTCTCGGAGAGCAGAACACCCCAGCGCCAGGCGGCGCGTAGGCGGCTCAAAAAGGCAGCGCGCGGTCGCAGCACGGCGCTCGCTTTCCCAACCACGTGGTCGACGTCGGCCCTCGGCACGCCGGGGACCTGCCAGCCTTTCCCTCCCTCAGAGCCCAGCAGTCGATCGAGGCTTGCACGCACCCCACCCACCAGGGACGTGCGCAGGCCCCCTGCTGACAGCGCCTTCTTCAGCATGCGCGCCACCACCGCGCGTCTCAGTCCAAGTCGTTGCCAGGCAGCCTCGCTGTCGGTGCGGACCCAAAGCTGGAGCTCCTCGAGCCAGGCCGGACTGGTACGGAAGGCGCGGTCCAGGTCGTGCACGAAGCCATGTACGGGCGGTAGCGCCGAGGCAGAGACACCGGGCGCGTGACGGTCCAGCATGCGACGTAGCAGGGCACGGTTGTGGCGATCCTCGTCGGCCAGGCCCAGGCAGTAGGACAGCAGCGGGCCATCCCAGGGAATGGGCACCACGGGGGTCAGGGCAAGTCGCGACAGGACGCCGTCCCAGGTGCCGCCCTGCTGTCGGGTCCACAGGTTCCACCAGGTCTCGACTCCTGCCGACGTGGCCCAGGAAGGAGCGGCTGGCAGGTCCGCGCTCCAGTGCGGCGCGACGTAGGGACAGCCCAAGCGTGCCAGCCGACTCGAAGGCGACGGGCCAGCGCGCCCGGTGTCTCCCCAGATCACATCGCCCGAGGTGCCCGATAGCAGGACATCACATTGCTCGGCCCAGGACGAATCGGTTCCGGCACCCGGCGCGGCCGCAGGGCCACCGTAACCAGACGTCGCCCGCCAGACCCTCTCTTCCTCGCACAGCGCCACGTTCGCTTCGAACACGTGCTCCTGCTGGGAGAGGCCAAGACGCCTGGCCGCCTCGGCAGCTACTGGCAGATCCGCGCAGTCCGCGTCACCAAAAGTGCCGACAGTGAACCTGTGGGAATCAAGGGAAGCCGCTGCAGCTGCCACGGCCCGCGAGTCCAGGCCACCGGACAGGGTCGTTCGGGGCCGAGCCGCTCCAGAACTGGCACGCGAAACAGCTTCTCGAAGTAATTCCCATAGCCTGTCGGCCCGCTCATCGGCAGTGGACAGCTCGCGGGGATGAATCTCCGGGGGCTCCAGGTCCCAGCCCGGCAGGACGCGCTCGACCCCTGACAGCAGCGTGCGCCGGCCGCTCTGGTAGCCATAGGCAAGCAGGTCCGACAATCCGGCCCGGTCGACCTCGCCGCCGTCAGCAAAATCCAACAGGGAAGACGACTCTGCTCCGCTGTCCAGGTGTCGGTAGCGCCGAGCCGCCAGCAGGGGCGACAGCTCAAGCACTGGCGCGAGACGCCGAAGCGAACTCCGTGCAGGCGGCCAGCGCACGGTCAATGGCGGCGTCATCCACGTCGAGGTGCGTCACCAGCCGCACCGAGTTCGCAGAGACCGCGGTAATGAGGACCCCGCGCGAACTCAGGTGATCGACGAGTTCGGCCGCAGTGCCTGCGCTATCGGCAACATCGGCGTAGACCATGTTGGTCGCGACCGAGTCCAACTCGACCGAGAAACCCGGCGTAATGGCCAGCGCCTCACCCAGGCGGCGAGCCCGGCGGTGGTCGTCGGCGAGGCGATCTACGTGGTGCTCGAGGGCATACAGGCCCGCGGCAGCGAGCACTCCTGCCTGGCGCATACCGCCGCCGAACATCTTGCGAAAGCGGTGGGCACGGTCGACAAAGGCCCGGCTCCCCACCAGCAAGCTGCCGACAGGGCACCCCAGACCCTTGCTCAGGCAAAAGGAGATGGAATCGAAAGGCTCGGCCAACTCGGCGGCAGCGATATCCTCTATCACCGTGGCATTGAACATGCGCGCGCCGTCGAGGTGGTACGCGAGACCCTGCTCGCGGGCCAGCTCGCCGAGAGCCCGGCAGTGCTCCACCGGCACCACCGTGCCGCCGGCCCGATTCGCAGTGTTCTCGACGCACAGCAGCGAGCTGCTGGGATAGTGGGAAAGACCACCCGGCGGCCGCACCGCCGCGCGCACAGCGTCCAGCGACATCACGCCGCCGCTGCCGGCTACACAACGGGCACTGAGTCCCGACAGAGCAGCAAAACCACCACCCTCGTACAGGAAGATGTGCGAGTCGGCCTCGACGATGATCTCGTCGCCCGGTTCAGTGTGGGTACGCAGGGCCACCTGGTTGGCCATCGTTCCCGAGGGAACCAGCAGCGCGGCTTCCTTGCCCAGCAACTCTGCGGCGCGCTCCTGCAGGAGGTTGACGGTCGGATCATCGCCAAACACATCGTCGCCCAGGGGCGCGCGAGCCATCGCCTCGCGCATCCCGGCAACGGGGCGAGTCACGGTGTCGGAGCGGAAATCTACGGTAGCCACGGTGGAGGATGGTAGTCGAAGAGTCGCGCAAACCAAAACTCCAAGTCCCTCGCAAACTGTTGCAAACCGGGAGGCAAAGACCCTTGCAATTTCTTTACAGACATGCGAGTACCGGCCGCACTCTCGAAAACTCGGGTAGCCAGAGCGCGCTACCCGACCACTTGGAAGCCTCGTGGGAGGCCTGCTGAGGAGCAAACCATGCGTCGTATCTCCCTCCTTCTCGCGATCCTGTTTGCTGGCCTGAGCGTGCTGGCTGTCGCCTGCATGCCCATCCCGGTTACAGACGATGATGACGATGACGACGACACAGGCGGGATCTCCTGCGCAACGGCGGACGATGCCTGGAATGTCTGCGCTGCAGTCACCGGACTGCCGACACCTCCGCCATTCTGCGCCTCGCTGGCAGCAGGCACCATCGGCGCGGACTCCGACTGGGGTTGCATCGCCTCGATCCTGGGCAACTGGGATTGCGCCAGTGGCCTGCCCTCGAGCCTCGATGAGTTCGGCACCTGCATCAACCTCGACCCCGGTGGTGACGACGACACCAGCGGCGACGACGACACCAGCGGCGACGACGACACCAGCGGCGACGACGACACCTTCGGCGACGACGACGACTCGGTGCCGAGCGGTCCGTGCAGCGACGACACATCCGAGCCCAACAACGACTTTGCCAGTGCCACTCCGATCGCCACCGGCTTCCACAGCGGCTTCGTGTCCTGTCCCGACGACGAGGACTACTTCTCGATCACCGTCAATGCGGGAGAAGTCATCAACGTAGAGGCTCTGTTCATTGATGCCGAAGGCGACATCGACATCAAGCTCAAGAACATCGAGGACACCAACCTCGACAACAGCTCTTCTTCCTCTGACAACGAGGACCTGGCCTACGTTCCCGAAGTCACCGGCACGTACTACATCCACGTAAAACTATTCGCAGACGCAGGAGACGCTGTCGGCAACCCCTACAGCCTGACGATCTCGTCCGGCGCGGTGCCCCCCGAAAATTGTTCCGACGGAATCGACAACGACCTCGACGGCCAGACCGACTGCCTTGACAGTGACTGCGCCTCGCAGCCCGACTGCCAGTGCCCAACCGACTCCTTCGAGACAAACAACGGCGCCGACGTCGCCTCGGCCATCACGCTGGGTTCCCACAGCGGCCTCAGCGTCTGCACAGGGGACGAAGACTGGTACAGCTTCTCGGCCAGCGGCAACCTGACGATCAACGTGACCTTCATCGATGCCGAAGGCGATGTCGATGCCTACGTCTACGACGCTGCAGACTTCTCCGCCGGATTCGACCCGGCCTCTCTGCCGACTTCACTCTCCCTGGGAGCCAGCGTCTCCGACGACGAAGAGCTGACCCACAATCCCAGCACTGCGAGCAACCCGGGCAGTGGCAACTACATCCTGCGAGTCAAGCTGTTCGGCGACGACGACAGCAGCAACTGCACGATTTGCGCGACTGGCAACTCCTACGGCCTGACGATCGCAACCGGCCCCTAGCAACTTCCGGCCGGCGCGCTAACATCCCCAACTCCGCGAGCCTGCCAGGCATGGCTCGCCAACCGTTGGCAGTCCGGAGATTGAGCCCATGACAAATACCGAGGCAACCCGACCGGGCCGCCGCGCCGTTCAACTCGGTGAGTTGGCCGTGCCCGCCACCGAGGTCAGTCTCTCGGACGGTACGCAGACCCACCTGTACAGCACAGAAGGACCCCAGGGTTTCGATCCGAAGGATGGTCTGCCGCATCGGCGCAAGGAATGGACCGCCCGACGAGTGGAGCGGGGAGACAGCAATTTCTCGCAGATGCACTGTGCAAGAAATGGCGAGATTACCGAAGAGATGAAGTTCGTCGCCGTGCGCGAGGGCATGAGCCCCGAGTTCGTGCGCGACGAGGTGGCACGAGGCCGCGCCATCATCCCGGCGAACATCCATCACCCTGAGATGGAGCCGATGATTATCGGCCGCAACTTCCTGGTGAAGGTCAACGCGAACATCGGCAACTCGAAGGTCCTCTCCAGTATCGATGCCGAAGTCGAAAAGCTGCAATGGGCTGTGCGCTGGGGCGCCGACACGGTCATGGATCTCAGCACCGGCGAGAACATCCACGAGACCCGCGAGTGGATCCTGCGCAACAGTCCGGTACCCATCGGCACCGTGCCTCTCTACCAGGCCCTGGAGAAGGTCGGCGGCATCATCGAAGACCTCAACATCGACATCTACATGCAGACCCTCGAGGAGCAGGCCCGCCAGGGAGTCAGCTACTTCACGATCCACGCCGGCGTTCTGCTGCGCTCCATTCCGCTGACAGTGGACCGGGTGTGCGGCATCGTATCGCGCGGTGGATCAATCATGGCGAAGTGGTGTCTTGCCCATCACCAGGAGAACTTCCTGTACAGCCACTTCGACGACATCTGCGAGTTGATGAAGCGCTACGACGTGGCCTTCAGCCTGGGGGACGGACTGCGACCCGGCGCGGTGGCCGACGCCAACGATGCCGCCCAATTCTTCGAATTGCAGGTACTCGGCGAGTTGACCCAGAAAGCCTGGGAGCACGATGTACAGGTGATGATCGAGGGGCCCGGACATGTGCCGCTGCACAAGATCCCTGAGAACGTCGAGCGACAACTCGAGGTCTGTCACGAGGCGCCCTTCTACACCCTCGGGCCACTGGTTACCGACATCGCGCCAGGCTACGACCACATCTCCTCGGCAATCGGCGCGGCGATCATCGCCCAGCACGGCACAGCGATGCTCTGCTACGTCACGCCGAAAGAACACCTCGGCCTTCCCGACCGCGAGGACGTGAAGGACGGCATGATCGCCTACAAGATCGCTGCACACGCGGCCGACCTCGCCAAGGGTCATCCCGGGGCGCAGGAGCGCGACGATCTGCTCAGCAAGGCACGCTTCGAGTTCCGTTGGCGTGACCAGTTCGAGCTCGGAATCGACCCGGCGAAGGCCGAGGAGTACCACGACCAGACCCTCCCCGCAGAGGGCGCGAAGACCGCTCACTTCTGCTCGATGTGCGGTCCCTCCTTTTGCGCTTACCGCATCAGCCAGGACGTCAACGAGATGGCCGCCGAACAAGGTCTCGTATCACTGAGCGGAGCGAAGCCGGATCCCCAGCAGGCGCCAGGCTCGAGCGAGGAAGTCGCCGAAGGTCTACGTCGCAAAGCCCAAGAGTTCCGAGACGTCGGCAGTGAGCTGTATGTACCGGTCTCCGAAGAGCCTCTCCCCAGAAACTCCACCTGAGTGCAAGCCATGTTGTTTCACCACGCTCGCCTTTCCTGGGCACTGTTGGCCCTCACCTTCACCCCTGCCTGCGCGCCCTACGAAGACCCAGGCGCACCGGGCTCCGCCCTCGGGCGGGCCGGCGCCAATGAGGCAGTTGCCTCGGGTCGTAGCGGCATCCTCGGCAACGAGGAAATCATGACGCAGGCGTTCGGCGCTGCACGCGCAGTACTGTACGGCGAGCCCGAAGGAGCGACTGAGCGGCTCGACGAGTTGCCCGGCCACCGCGTCTTTATCTGTGCCTACCAGGACAAGCCGGTGCAACGCTGCGCTACCGGCTTCGGCCGCAACCTCACGGGCTCGGTTCGAGCCGCCGCCGGCGAACTGCACACCCGACACGGCGACGTGGTCAACAACAGCCGAAAGGCCCTGATTCGCCTCAAGATCGACGTCGTGACCCGGGCCAAGGCGGCCGTCTTTGCCCGCAACATGGAGAAGCCGAAGAAGCGCAAGGTCGCCAGGTACGGCTACTGGGTACGGTCCGGCGACGAAGTCTCCTGGCTGCTGCCCAGCGAGGTACTCGAGAAGGGACTGCATTTCGACAAGAAGGGCAAGAAGGGCATTCCTCGCAAGGTCGTCATCAAGGCCCTGACTCGACGCAATCCCAAGCTGGGCGCGCTCGACGAGGAGTTCGCCTACGAGCAGATCCGTACCGTCGCCTGGCTCGAGAAACTGAACGAGGGCAGCGCGCGGCCGGGGATTGTCCGCCTCTACCGCGCTCACACCTGGGAATTCGACACGGTGACGCCCGACCGATTGTTGCAGCGAACCGTCTGGGCGGCCGACTACCTGATTTCGTCCATCGGCGAAGACGGCAAGATCCGCTACCGATACAACCCCAGAACCGATCGCGACGCATCGTCCTACAACCTGCTCCGCCACGGCGGCACCACATACTCCATCCTGCAAGCTTATGACCGCACCCGCTTCGCTCCCTACCTCGAGGCGAGCAAGGCCGCGATCGGCTACCTGTTCAGGCACTCCGCGCGCGACCACCGAATGGGCCCCTATGGCGGCGGAGACGCCATGTACGTGGTCGAGAGCAGCCACATCAAGCTCGGTGGCGCCGGGCTCGCCCTGGTGATGCTCGACCAGTACGTCGAGGCTACCGGCGACAAGGAGACCTACCTGGACGAGGCGCGCGCCTATGCCCGCTTCCTGGTCAGCCAATTGAAGGAAGACGGCGAGTTCACCTACTTCGCGCCCCTCAAGGTAGGCGGGCCCCCTCGCAACGAGTACTCCGCCTACTACCCCGGCGAAGCGATTCTCGGCCTGATCCGCCTGTATGCCTGGGACCGCAACCCGTTGTGGCTGAACACGGCGACCCGGGCAGCCGACTGGCTCATCCAGGTGCGCGACCGCGGCAAGGACGAAAAGCGCCTGGCAAACGACCACTGGCTCATGATTGCGCTGTCCTACCTCTACAACTACACCCGCCGCGAGGACTACCTGAACCACTCCCTCGCACTCGCGAGGGCGGTCGAGTACCAGTACAAGAAGAATCTTCCCGCGGCGAAGAAGTACCGGGACTACCTGGGCGGCTACTACGATCCGCCGCGCTCCACCCCGGCCGCCACCCGCGGCGAGGGCCTGGTCGCGGTACTGGACACGTGCTCGCTAGCCGGGAAGCGCTGCGAGTGGGTCCAGACCTTGCTGCACGAGACCGTGCGGCACGAGATGTTGAGCCAGTTCGACCCCGACACCACCTACTGGATGAAGAACAAGCGCAAGACCTTCGGCGGTTGGAGCGGCGGAATCATTCACCCCAGCATTCGCAACGACTTCGTGCAGCACAACATGAGCTCCATCCTCGGTACTGAGCGACACCTACGCAAGGCTGCAGGTGTCTCTCTTCCCGGAGGTCCCGAGTGGACCGACAAGAGCCTCGAGGGCACGCCATGGTCTGGCATTCCTGCCGACCAGATGAGCACGCTGCGCGCCATGACGCTGCGCTTCCGAGGCACTACGGGCTGGGAAGACGCGGTGCGGGCGAACCCGGGCGGAAGTGTCAAAACAACCGGCTCAGCGCCAAAAGCGCCAGCATCGTCGGCGCCACCCCCACAATAATCATGACCACGGCGTAAGGCGTCGGAAACACCCCGGGCACCGCCGGGCCGGGCTGGCCCTGTCGAGACTCTCTCAGGCCGAGAAGTGCCAACACTGCGCCCCCGAGTCCAGCCAACAACGCGGCTCCAGAACACAGGAAAACCAACCAGTGGAAGGGGCCGGGCAACACACCGCGCAGCACCGCCGCGCGGGTAACCACGGCGATGCCCCCCACCAGCAACAGGGCCTTGAGAAGCCTCTCGGCGGTGCGCCGATAGCGGCGCGCTCGTGCTCGGGCCTTCTCCTGTTCGCTATAGGGCACACCCTCGCGAAACAGGCGGCTCTTGCAGGAGCTGCACAGGTCGGTGCTGACCACGCAACCACTGCAGATGAAGTCGCCACAGCGTGCACAGGCACGCGCCGCAGGGCGCTCGGGGTGGCTGATGCAGCGGGCATCAAGGTCCAAGGTGTCACTCACAGAAAGGGGAACTGGCTGCTAGGCTCCAACGATGGACTCCAATGTGCCCATGCGCAAGCGCGGAACCAGCAGGCTGGTGGTGGGCGTGCCCGAAGGCCAGCAGCAGCAGATCCGCGCCCGCATCGAAACCTCCGATGGCGACGTGATCGTTCTGCAGGAAGCCACGCTGGCCGCCCTGGTGCAGGCCTACATGGACGTGTTCACTCACCCCAGCACCCACGCCCTCGAGCTCAAAGCCGCCGCCGTGCCGTCGGGCGGCACGGAGCCCAAGCATTACCAACTGGTCCCGGGCACGACTCACGAGGACAGGTTGCGACAGGAGTTGGCTCACGCTCCCCGCGGTAGCTTTCTCGATGAGGACGACGACGACACGCAGGTTCTTCGCCAGCCAGAGCCACCGGCAACATCCGAGCCCCTCGCCGACCCTGCTGGCACCTTCGGCAACCCTGAGACCCAGACCATGGAGAGGCTGGAGAACCACCCCACAGCCAGCCGGTTCGGCTGGCGAACCCAGGACGACGGTCCGGTCTTTGGAGACATCCCCACCCAGCACAGTGGTCCAAGAGTCAAGGCGCCGAACGCGAACCAAACACCCACAGAGACAGAGCCCCCGGCATCAACGGACGACCTTGACTGAACCCTCCTCATCGACCCTCGTCCGCGGGCTGGTCGGGCTGGCCTTGCTGTACGCCGTGGTTCTTATGGGCTGCGGCCCCCAGGACGACGACCAGGACGACAACACCGTCGAAGAGCCGCCCCAAGTTCAACTTATCTGCGACCGAAGTTACCTGCCCGCGCTGACGAACCTGGTCGAGTCCGCCCAGGAACAGATCACCATCGCCCACTGGGAACTGTTCAGCGGCGAAGCCACGGCCAGCGTGCTCAACCTGCTTAGCGAGGCCGTGACGCGTGGCGTCGAGGTACAGGTCCTCCTGGACGATGAGATCGACGAAAACGCAGACGGGGTCGAGTGGATGCAAGGCCGAGGCATCGACGCACGCATTGATTTCGACCAGGACACTCGACTGCACGGCAAGATGCTCATTGCCGACCGCGACCTGGTACTCCTCGGCTCCACCAACTGGTCCAACTCGTCCATCCGTCACAACCGCGAGTGCAACCTGCTGGCCTACCGCAGCCAGTCTGCCACCTACCTTCGCAGTTGGTTCGAAGGACTGCTGTCGGACCCCGGGGACCGCGAGCCGCCGGACCTCGGCCAGGACAGTCCCGAAGAGTTCTCAGCGCTGGTGGACGACCAGATTCTCGAGCATCTGCTGCAACGCTTGGATGCCGCTCAGTTCCAAATCGACTTCACTCTCTATGCAACCTATCTGCAGCCCACCAATCTGCAGGCACCGGCGATGAAGCTGTTCTCGGCACTCACCGAGGCCGCGGAACGCGGCGTCGCCGTGCGCGGGGTCGCCGACTGGTCGGATTGGAACCACGACAACAACGACAGCAACCGTGCGGCAGTGCAGTGGCTACGGGCGCGCGGGGTGGAGATGCGTTGGGATGAACCGGACGTCACCACGCATGCCAAGGTGTTCCGCATTGATGACGCCGTCCAGGTGCAGTCCGCCAACGTCTCCAGCGGCGGCTTCCGGTGGAACCGAGAGGTCGCAGGCTGGACTGGTGACAGCTCCGTCGTAGACGACGTAGCGGCCTGGTTTGAGCCACTCTGGGACGCCTCGATGGCCGAGCCAGAAACGGGTTAGTGGCCTTCTCCTTGGACAGCAACTTGAAGTAGCAGCCCCGGGTGCGATACGATGCGCCGCCTCGATTGAGCTTTGCGAACAGGACAGCACCATCTTAGTGGCGGTTGAATGATGGAAGAGGAAGACGCAGTCGAAGAGGTCGATGCCGGGAGCATGGTTATGATTGCCGCGATCATCGATCCGGCCGCCATTGCACTGGTTGAAGAATCTCTGCACCACGCAACGCACCTACGGCCTCTGTGGGAACGATTGTTGGTTGGCGAAGAGCCCGAACAGGGCCGAACAATCCTCGGCATGCCCATGAGCAACAAGGTGACCAGCGACACCATCGAGAACCACTCGAGGCACTTGTTCTCCCTGTTCAACCTGCTGGGGGTTCCGCTGGTTTCGTCGCCGATGATGTTGCAGCGATTCGACGTCACCCGTGATGCTATGCGTGGCCTGAACGGTCCGGCTGTACGCGCTGACAAGAAAAAAGAGAAAGAGGCCGCAGCCGCCGCAGCCGCAGCTGCAGAAGCAGAGGCACTCGGCGAGGCACCAGCCGGCGCGGCGCCAGTCGACGCGGCACCAGCCGAAGGCAAGGCTGAAACTTCGTAGTTTTGGCTGAGGCGCTCGTCTAGCGCCGTTCCTGGACCTTCTTCAACTCAGACTCGAGACCTTCGATCCGCTCCTCCATCGCCTTGATGCGCGCCTTGAGCTGACCGTCTGTAGCATCGGGCTCGAGATCGCGTCGACTGCGGATCTGCTCGATGGCTCTTTCTGCCCGCTCGCGGAGCGCCTGGTAGTCCTCTCGTGCTGCCAGCGCCTGCAAGGCAGTCACAGAACCTCGATCACCGATCTGCGAGAGCACCGAGACTGCCGTCTCACGGGCTCGAACGTGCCTGTCCCAGAGCATCTGCTCGACGTCGGGCAGAATCTGAGCACGGGCGGTATCCCGGTCCCGTCCCAGCTTCTCGCGCGCGGCGATCTGGACCGAAGCCCACATCGCGCTGTTACGCAAGCCCTGCTGAGTTCCCGCCTTTCGGGCAGCAGCCAGGGCACGCAGGTCCGAGTTCTGACCCCAGCGGCGGAGAGCATTCGCACCGGCCTGCTGGAGTACCATATCCTCGGTGGCAGGGGCCCTGAGCGCAGCAATCGCCCGGGGACGGATCCGCTCCTCCTCGAGCTTCGCCAGGGCGCGGAGTGCTGCCGCTCGAACATGGTCCACCGGATCCTTGTTGAGAAGCGACTCGAGAGCCCGGATCACCCTCTCTTCCGTCTCTACCTGGCCGAGGGCCTGCACCAACTCAGCCCGCAGCTTTGCCTTTCCGGGCCCCTTGCCCGACTCTCGCCCGAGCGCGGCGAGCAACGCCTCGACATCCTCCGACGAGCGCCACGCGGCCAGGATCTCAACAGCACCGATGCGATGCGCCAGGGCCGCTTCGCCGCTCACTAGGATCTGTACGACCCGAGCCCGGACCTCGTCCCGGGAGCTGCCCTTGAGGGCCTTCAGTCCAACCAGAGCCAACTCTCGGGCGTAGGGGTGCTTGCTATCCAGCTGGGCAGCCCACTGCGCAGCGTTCTGCTGGTTGTCGATGTCCGCCAGCAAGCCGCCGCGAGGATCGACCGCTACGTACAGCGGCGCCGCCGCCATTTCCAGTTGCACCGAAGCCTGCTCACCTTCCAGCCAGAGCCGCTCTACTCGGCTACCGGCTGCCGTCGCTACCTCGATGTCCACGGGCAGGGTAAAGGTCGGCACGAGCCCACCGGGCGCCTGGCTTTGCTTCACTGTGACACGCAAGGTGCCGGTATCCGCGTCGTGCTGATGCGACACCGTGAGCTTCGGGTGACCAGCCAGGTACACCCACTGGTCGAAGAACCAGTCCAGGTACATCCCCGACTCTTTCTCCATGGCCCGCTTCAGGTCTTCGGTCTGCACCAGTTGCCCTCGGTGGGAGCTGACGTAGCGAGCGATTCCGCGAGAAAACGTCTCGTCGCCCAGTAGAACGCGCAGCATCTGCAGGACCGATGCTCCCTTGCCGTAGGGGTTGGCGGAGCGCTGATCGGCGGAGTCGTTGAAGAACCGGCGTACCAGCGGGCGCGGCCGGCGCTTGTCGGCGCCCATGACACCGGCGTAGCGCTGCCGCGTACGCCGCGCGGCGTACTCCACTCCCCTGGACTTCTCCATCCACAAGCCTCCGAAGTAGGTCGCAAAGCCCTCGTTCAGCCAGAGATGGCGCCAGGTACGACAGGTAAGCAGGTCACCGAACCACTGGTGCGCCAACTCGTGGGCCACCACCGACTCACCCCAGGTGTTGAAGCCCGCGTTCCGCTCGGGGCTGAGGAGGTGCCGATCCATCACCGTAGCGGCGCTGTTCTCCATGCCCGTGTACAGGAAACGCTGCACCATGATCTGGCGATACACCGGGTAGGGGTAGTCGGTACCCGTAAGGCTCGACAACAGGTCCATCATCTCGCCCGTACGACCGAGCAGCCGACGCATGGCCGCCTCGTCAGCGTCACCTGCAGCGTAGTAATGCAGAGGAATTTCGCGCCATTGGTCCTGCCAGTGGCGATACTCGGCTGCCGCAACCATCACCAGGTAGCTGACCAGGTCCTCATTACCCAGGGCGTAGTGCCACGTCGTGTAGCCGAGGCGGCCGCTTGCCGGCTCCTTGCTCAGTAGCTTGCCGTTCGAGATGACCTGCAGGTGGCTCTTGGCAGTAAAGCGCCCCTCGTAGGTGAAGCGCTCTCGCGGGAAGTCGAAGGTGGGGAACCAGAACCGGTTGTCCTCGTCTTCGCCCTGGGACCACACTTCGGGATAGCTATCTGGCGAATCCCTGCCGGGTCCGCGAAAGTGGAGCCCGGTGTCCGGCTCAGCAGAATAGGTAAAAGACAGCTGCACGGGCCTGGCGCGGCTCATTCCCTCGGGCAGAACCACGACGACGCTGTCTTCGTTGAGTCGAAAGTCAACGCTCACACCGTCGACGGTGACTGCGCTGATGTTCAATCCAACCTGGTGGAAGAGCAACTGTCGCAATCCATCCCGCAAGGGTCGCACCCGGTGGGTTGCAGTGCCCTCGATCCGCCCGCCATCGAGGTCCAGCCCCAGGTCAAGTGCGAGGTGTTCGATGTCGACCACTCGATCGGGAGAAATACTGCCCCTGGCATCGGGCTGCAGCGCAGCGCGTGGCTTGCCATCCTCGGCCGCAGACAGGCCCGGGAGCAGACAAAGGAGCCCACCCAACAAGAGCGACTCGAAGCTAACCCATGCCCGTTTCACGGGGGCATCCTACACCGCCTCCTACAAGCCTGTCGGGCACGGACTGCTATGCTTCTGACCTACCTTAGCCCTGTGCCATGCCTGACCTTCCCCTTCGTCCCCACGGCTCCCGACCACTCGAGCGCCACCCCACCGCTCGGACGACCATCGCTCTGCTGCTACTACTGCTATTGGCCGGCGCCGACTGCGACGACGACCCCGAGGGCAATACAGCCGGTGAATGCAGTGACGGCGCGGACAATGACGGCGACCGCCTGTATGACTGCGATGATCCGCACTGCTTCGGGGCACCGGCCTGCCAAGGGGACGACGACGACTCAGCAGGCGACGACGATTCGCTAGGCGACGACGACTCAGCAGGCGACGACGATTCAGCAGGCGACGACGATTCAGCAGGCGACGACGATTCAGCGGGCGACGACGATTCGCTAGGCGACGACGACGACAGCGCCCTGAACATCCCTCCCTACCCCGTCGGTCTCAGCGCCGGCCACTATCACAATTGCCGCATCGACTCCTCCGGCGAGATCCAATGCTGGGGCAACAACGAGTACGGCCAGTGCAACGCACCCATTGGTCCCTTTGTGAGTGTCTCTGCAGGCGGCTACCACTCGTGCGCCTTGCGTCCCGACGGAGTGGTCGCCTGCTGGGGCTACAACTACAGCGGCCAGGCAGTGGCTCCCGCCGCAGCCTTCATCCAGATCAGCGCCGGTGCTCGGCACAGTTGCGGCCTGCGGGTCGATGGCTCGGTGCAGTGCTGGGGTGCCGACGAGCACGGGCAGTCCACTCCATCCAAAGGGAATTTCCTGCGGGTTGCCGCTGGCGGACGCCACACCTGCGGCCTACGCGACAATCTCGATGTCATCTGCTGGGGCGAAGATCTTTATGCGCAGCTGTTTGGTCCCCAGGTGGCCGGTGGCACGCTCACACCCGAGCAGATCGAGGCCTATGCCCTCAGTGCGGGCGACCGCCACAACTGCCAGGTCGACCCAAGCCTGGAGATTCACTGCTGGGGTGCCGATGCAGACAACCAGACCGCAACTCCGCCCGGCCAGTTCATCGACGTAAGCGCAGGTGGCTTTCACAGTTGCGGGATTCGAGACGACGGGATTGCCCTGTGCTGGGGGCGAGACGGGCTGGGACAGTCCTCTCCGCCCGTCGGAGTGGCCTACATTACGATCAGCGCCGGCGCTTACCACAGTTGTGCTCTGCGCGAGAACGGCACCGTGCACTGCTGGGGACTGGATGACTGGGGACAATCTACCGAGATACCGCAGTGAGGATGGGATAGGCTGTTCCTTGGAGGTGGGCCATCCCGAAATACTTCGACAACACGCCAGTGAAGATGGTCGGGACGATCATGGTCTTGCTGCTGGCCATGACGGGCTGCCAACCGGATGTACCCGCCCCACAGTTTGACGACTGCCCGGATCCCGTCGACGACGACGACAGCAACGGCGGCGATGACGACGACAGCAACGACGGCGATGACGACGACAGCACCCCGGCGCCCCCCGTCAGCGGGCCTCCCGCGGCAGCAGAGCTCTCAGTCTTCCCGGCAGATGCTGGCGCGCAGGATGACCTGCATTGCCTCGTGACGCAGGCCGCCGTAGATCCCGATGGCGACGAGGTCAGCTACAGCTTCTCCTGGCTGAGCGACGGCAGCGGCACGGGCAACACGACGAACTACGTCCCAGCGGCCGCGACAACCTTCGGCCAGGAGTGGGTCTGCGAGGTGATTCCACGAGATGCCGAAGCGCACGGCCCGGCGAGCAGCGCCTCGGTGACTATCGGCGCGAACAACTCCCCTCCCACGGCGCCGGGCCTGATCATCGAGCCGGCCAACGCAGAGGCCGGCGCCGCGCTGTACTGCCTCATTGACCAGGCATCCGAAGACGCCGATGGCGACGAGGTCGCCTACAGCTACCGCTGGGAACTCAACGACGTACCCAGCGAGAACCACACCTCGATGGTTCTCGGCGAGATGGTCCTGGAAGGCGATTGCTGGACCTGCGTGGTGGTGGCATATGACCGAACAAGCATGGGCGCCAGTGTCGCGGACAGCGCGTGCATCGAGGCCGGAGCCCCCGAACCCCCAACCCAACCGGTCGTTGAGGTCGCTCTACTCGGTAACGGCGACCTGGAGTGCTCTATCATCGTCGGCTCCGAGAGTCCGGGCGATCCCGGCGCAATCATCACCTACCAGTTTTCCTGGACGATGAACGGCATCGACACCGGTATCGTAATCGACCTGGTAGAAGCCTCGCAGATCAATCCAGGCGAGCTGTGGACCTGTTCGGCGACTCCATTCGACGGAGTCCTTTTCGGTCCTCCAGGGACAGATGACATCATGACCCCACAGCCCTAGGTGACTCTCGTCACGTCGAACGCTGCGAAACGCCTGCCGACGCGCTAACTTGTGCAGTACGCGACCTGCGCAACGGGAGAGTATCCGTGAAAGTATCCATCGTCGTTCCGCCGTTTGACTACGGCCGCATGCTGTATGGGTTGATGCGGAGCCGCTCGTTCCACAACGCGGTTCCCCTCGGAGCGATCTCGGTCGCGGCGCACCTACGCGAGGCCGGACACCAGGTCCAGGTCGTCGACGCGCCGGCTCTCGATCTCGACCTGCTGCAGACCTGCGCCGAGGTCAACCATTTCGGGCCAGACGCCGTGGGGATCAGTTCGACGAGTGTCATCTGGCACTCGGCGGCAAAGCTTGCTCCCATGCTCAAGGAGCGCTTCGCAGTCCCCATCTTCGTGGGCGGGCCCCACCCCAGCACCTACCCCGAACACTGCCTGGAGAACCCGAGCGTCGATATCGCCGTGTTCGGCGAGGGTGAGGAAACCGCAGTTGAGCTGGTCGACCGCCTGGCATCAGGAGAGAGCCTGGAAGGAGTCTGCGGAGTGGCATGGAAGGAGGACGGGCAGGTGCGCAGAAACGAGCCGCGCATTCCGAAAGGAAGTCTCGATGATGCCCCCCTGCCCGCGTATCACCTGCTCGAGTTGGAACGCTACTCTGCGCCGCCGATGCGGGTGCGCCAGACTCCCGCCGTATACATGGAGTTGTTCCGCGGCTGTGCCTACGCCAAGTGCAGTTACTGCACCAGCGCGGGCAGCCTGAAGAATCGCTTTCGACGCCACAGCCCGGCGATCGCTGCAGAGAAAGTCCAAACCCTGAACCGCAGGTACGGCGCACGCGAGATTGCCTTTGTCGACGACGATTTCGTGGTCGGCAAGGACTGGATCTACGACTTCTGCGAGGAGTTGCGCCGCCGCGACAACCCGGTCAGTTGGAGTTGCTACGTGCGCGCCAGCCAGGTCGATGCAGGTGTGTTCCACACCATGAAGGCCGCCGGCTGTCACCAGGTTCTCATGGGCATCGAAGTACTCGACAACGACATGCTTGAAGACTTGAACAAGGACCTGACCATCGACTCGTGCCACGAGGCGATTCGTGCCGCCCACTCCGCCGGCATCCTGGTTGTGGGACTGTTCATGGTCGGCGTACCCAAGAGTTCACCCCAGCAGGTGCGGAAAACCGTCGCCGAGGCGCTCCGCCAGGAGGTCGACGTCGCCGTGTTTTCCCTGTATCGCCCACCGCCTGGCTCGGAGTCCTTCGACGAACTCGGCTGGGGACCCGAGGAGTTCATCCGCTCCTTCAAGCTACAGAAGCAGGCCGTGTACGTGCCCAGCGGTTACCGAGACCTCAAAGAAGTGGAGGCCACGTTCAAGGAGGCCTACCGCAGCTTCTATCTCGACCCCCGCTTCATGAAGCGCGCCGCCCAGAAGATCTTCAGTGACACCGTATTGGCGAAGAACATCGTCAAGGGGGCCCTCACCCTCGCCGACCAGTTCCGCCCGAGCCTGAGCAATCTGCGTATCGGACACTGAGCCAGGACTCGCCTTCGAGTGCGAGCCCCGCTAGCGGTGCCGCCAGAAATGAGGCAGGAGCAGCACCAGGACGGTGTAGAACTCCAGCCGGCCGAGCAACATCAGGGCAGACAGCAGCAGCTTGCCAGCATCGGGCACCGACGAGAAATTGCCCGCTGGACCCAGTTCATTGAGAGCAGGCCCCCCGTTGAAGAGTGCCGTCGTGCTGGCCGCCAGGGCGGTCTCGGTATCGAATCCCATTGCGGAGAGTGACAAGGTGCCCAGGGCCAGGCCGGCGACCGCCAGGACAAACATCCCTGTAACTGCAGCCACCACCCGGTCGTCCAACAGTCGACTGCCGATGCGAGTCGAGAACACCGCCCGGGGGTGGAGTCCATGACGAACCTCCTGGAACGCCGTACTGACGATGATGAGCAGTCTACTGATCTTGAAGCCACCACCGGTCGACCCACCCATCGCCCCCACGAACATCAGCAACAGAAGTAGGACTCTGCAGTAGTTCGGATAGAGATTGAAGTCATCGCTCGAGTAGCCGGTCGTAGAGACTGTCGTGGCCACCTGGAACAGGGCATAGCGAAGCGCAGTCAGCACGTTGCCATCGCTAGGCTCGAGCAGGGCAAGAGTGACCACCGCCGTCGAGACCCCGAAGATCGCGAGGTAAGCGCCCAGCTCTCGGTCACGCAACACGCCGAAGCCACGACCGGACTGCAGAGCGAAATAGAGCCCGAAGTTGACCCCTGCAAGCAGCATGAACAGCGCGATGGTCATCTCAATGAGCGGCGAGTTGAAAGCTCCAATCGACTCTGCCCGGGTAGAGAACCCAGCCGTAGCGATGGTCGTCATCGCGTGACAGGCCGCATCGAAGCCTCCCATACCCTCAAGCAGGAGAATGACCAGCAACACGATCGTCATGCCCGAATAGATCTTCCAGAGCGTGAGGCCGGTCTCTCGGATCCGTGGACGCAACTGATCCTTAGTCGGTCCGGTGGCCTCGGACTCAAACAGTCGTCGTCCACCGCTACCGGCTTGCGGCAGGATGGCGATGAACAGCACGATGATGCCCATACCCCCGAGCCACTGGATCATCGATCGCCACCACAACGCTGCACGACTGTTCGACTCAATGTCCGTCAACACCGTCGAACCGGTGGTGGTGATGCCACTGGTCGCCTCGAACAGGGCATCGATTGGGCTCGACACCATGCCGTCCAACCACAACGGAAGAGCGGCAAACAGGATGCAGGTCACCCAGGCGAGGCCGACGATCAGCAGGGCCTCGCGGCGGGTCAGTTCGTGGGCTCCATCAAGGGACACGACGAGACGACCGCTGGCAGACCCAGCGTCCTGACGGCGGCCGACCAGGTGAGCCACCAGGCCACAGCCCAGGGTCAGCAACACGCAGAGTGACCATCGCTTCGTAGAACCAGGGTTGGGCGAGTCGAGGAAGGTCCACACCAGCGAGGTGGCCATGAACCCGCCGAGAACCACGAGGACGAGCCCCAGGTAGAACAAGAGCCTACGAGTCTTCACCCTACGCTCCGCCCGAAATCAGGAGGGGATGGAACGGAAGTAAACGGGCTGCCCTAGTCGTCCAGTTCCAGCCATACCTTGCCGGCGTAGGGACGAGTCCACTGACCCGGTGTCGCACCATCCCACTGCAGGAGGATGTACCCGTCATCGAGAAAACCAATCGAGGAATAGTGGGAAACATCGTTGGTCCAGGAGTTCTCTTCGGTAACCTCGCCATTGAACTGCAGCGATGAGGTCACCTCACCGCCAAGCTCGAAGTTGTAGACCTGCTGGGTCCAGCCGACCTCACATTCGCCATCTGCCTGGTACGAGCCATCTTCTTCCACCTCGAGCCCAAGCTCACCTTCGCAGAACACCTCTGGCTCGTCTTCGTCCCACGACTCCGTCAACATGACGAGGTAGCCCTCGTACTCACCGGTCAACTCGTGCTCGGTGTCGTCGCCATCATCGTCGTCGTCATCATCGTCGTCACCCGGACCATCGTCGCCACCGGAGCCGTCGTCGCCACCGGAGCCGTCGTCGCCAGAGGAGCCGTCGTCGCCAGAGGAGCCGTCGTCGCCAGAGGTGCCGTCACCGTCGTCACCGCTCGCGTCGCCGGGACCATCGATCACCAGCACACCACTGGCGAGGCCATTACAACCCGCCAACAGTACCGCCAGGGGCAGAACAAGGACAAGAAAGAAGCTGCTGCTGATTTTCATGGCGCAATGCTTCCAGAGATCCTGGTAGAGGACAAGGGCCCTTTTGGCACCCGCCACGGCCGAAACAGCAGGCAGGTCACTGCAGGATCGTACTCAAGCTGTACTGGATCCAGACCTGCACGTGCCAGTCCCGCTCAGGCTGCCCGCGCTTACGCCGCGGTACCTTCCGCTTCTCGAAGGGCAAGCTGGAGAGCTCCCCCTCGATGAGCTCGTGGAACTCGGCTGCCTTGAAGCTCGCGCTCTGGATGCCCTGCTCAATCACCTTGCCGCTCGGCCCTACCAGGACCCGAACCGTGACCTCGCCTCCAGCCTGCGGCTTGACCTCGAGCGCTTGCGCGTAGAGCCACTGCAGCCGCGCCATGGAGCGGCTCAGCTGACTCAAGACAGGGTCCAGGTTCAACTCGGGTGGCACAATGTGGGTCTTCGGCTCTACCGGCGCCTGGTCAGCTCCTCCGCCGGTGTTTCCGGAGGCAGCCGCTGCGTTTCCTGCGGGCTGCGCAGGAAGCTCCTCCCGGTGGTCTTCGGGACTCCGCCACTGCTGGGCGATCCGACCAATGCGCACGGCGGCAACCTCGGCCACACGCGCCGTTCTCGGCAGTTCCTTGCCCTTCTTGAGCAGGCGCTTCTTCTCCAACCAGCCGGTCACCTCACCGCCGTTCCAGTCACTACGCACCTGCAGCCAGGACTTCTCCTCGGCCAGCACGTCGACTCGAGCACCCGGCTCGAGCGCACCGAATTCGGCCCCCTTTACAGCGAGATGGAGAGAAGCCGGCTTGGCGCCCACCTGCCGCGCGCCTGTGCGGCCGAGCGAGGTCTCTGGAAAGCCACTCACAGCACTCCAGCCCCCAGCGGGCGCATCCTCCAGCCAGCTGCCACCTGTCACCCAGCCCTCGGCCCAAACAGTCGGTCCCACCCACAGCACCTTGCGCGCATCGGACCTGGTCTCCAGCACTTCCATTCGCGAGGCACCACTGGCGGGGTCGTTGCGCAGGTCCTCGAGATAGGCCAGCGAGCCCCTCAACTGGGCGCGCAACTGCATGCCTGTGGGATCATCGAGCAAGATGCCAGCTGCCGGCGGCGGGGGCTGGGAAGCGCTGGGCCATTCGCCATCCGCCCTCTCGTCCGGGTCCGGCCGGGGCCAGCTCTGCGTCGGGTACACATCGTCCTGGGCTACCAGGAAGCGAGCGCGCAGGCGACCTTCCAGCAGGGTGGCACGCAAGGTGTCGGGGGAAGGATGCGATTCGACCCGTACCAGCGACCCGGACAAAACCTTGCCGAACACCTCGCCGTCCGGGCTCAGCACCATGTCGATGTCGTCGGTAAGAACGTGCGCGAGCATGCTGTTCGACACCTCGACTTCACCCTTGAAGCCATCTTCGGAGGTGACCAGGATCCGCGTGTCTCGCTCCATCCGCTCGACAACTGGGTAGCAACGGCGATGAGCCAGCGTGCCCACGGCGCGAGGCCCGTCGCCGGCGAGTGTCGCAGGAGCGCTCATGGAGCTGGCCGGCTTCGCGATGCAGACGCTATCGGCGCGAGCAACTGGCAGGGCGCCAAGAGAGCCGATGGCCACCGCAAGCAAAGGGGCAGTCACACGGGCTCGCAAGATCTTGAAGTAACAGTTCATGACGGGGATCTACCCTGCCTGCGGCGCGGCGGCAAACAGCTTCGTCGTGTCCCGGGAGAAGTCCCCGGTGCAGACCTTTGGTAGCAGAGCTCCGCGAGCCGGCTGACGCCGGAGCCCGTTGCAAAGAAGCACAGGCCGAAATCGGCCAGGTCGGCCGCAGTACGAGTCTCGTGACGCTGCTACTCTGGGCCCATGGGAAAACCAAAGAAGCAGACCCGACCCATGGTCGTCAGCAGGCACGGTCGCTACCGGTTCCAGACCGGGATGATCACCGCGTCATTACTGCAGCGCGGGCTCCCCATGGCCGAGGCCTTCAGCATCTCCAACCAGTTGAAGGAGGAGATTGCGAACCTCGGCGAGATCACTCCCGACGAACTCGAGCAAAGGCTACAGCACTACCTGAAGGCCACTTCCGGAGACGAAGACCTCGAACAGAGCCCACTGACTGGCGACCTGCAGCCCTCGGTAACCCCTCTGGTCGTGGGGCGTCACGGCAAGACTCCGTTCTCCCAGTCTCTGCTCATGCGCTACCTGATCACCTCCGGACTCGAAATCGAGGCGGCCATGAGCCTCGGCAGGGACATCAACGGCTGGGTGCAGGGCCTCGGCGAGGCTGAGATCGCAGAAGAGCAGATGGAGTCCGAGGTCATTCGCAGGCTTACCTCGCGCTTTGGCAAGTCGCATGCCCGCCGGTACCGGCTTACCTGCGGGATCCGCAGCGCCGACAAGCCGGTGATCATCCTCATCGGCGGCTCCACGGGTACCGGCAAGTCGACCCTGGCAACGGAGTTGGCGTTTCGCCTCGGCGTGCGCCTGGTGACCAGCACCGACATGATTCGCGAGACCCTTCGCACCGCACTCTCACCGGCTGTCGTACCGGGCTTACACGACCACTCCTTCCGGGGCATCGTCCAGGACGGCGAAGCACTCTCTGACCCCCGAGAACGAGTCCTTGCCGGCTTCCACCAACAGTGCAGCCAGGTCGCTGTCGGTGTACGGGGCGTCATTCGTCGAGCCGTTCGCGAGAACGCCCACATGATTATCGAGGGAACACACATCCGACCGCCGTTCAGCCAATACATCCCACCTGCGGTCGATGTCTACATGGCCGGGTTCGTGCTCGCCGTACCCGAGGAAAGCCGTCACAAGGCGCGCTTCCCGCTGCGTGCCCGGGAGCAGACCGCTCGCGACCCGAACACATACCTCGAGGCCTTTCAATCCGTACGCTGGATCCACGACGATCTGCTGCACGCCGCCGAGGATGCCCACAGCGTCATCGTCGCAAACGATGAACTGAACCAGACGATCGGCGGCGTCGTCGGCTACCTCAGTCGAGCCCTTCCGTTGACAGAGTCAAGCCCCAGTCCAGTGCCGTTGACGGTGCGCTCGGGTAGCGATGGCTCGGAGATCCGCACGCTGCTTCTGATCCTGGATGGCCTGGCCGACGAGCCGAACCCGGCGCTCGATGGCCAGACCCCCCTGCAAGCGGCGGAGACACCATTTCTCGACATGCTTGCAGGCTCGGGGGGACAGGGCCGGGTTCTTACCGCAGAAGAGGAAGGAGTCCCCCCCGGCACCGACCAGGGACTGCTGGCCCTGCTTGGAGAACCGCGGCCGGAAAAGCCTCTCGGGCGTGGACTCCTGGAGGCACTCGGCCAGGGCCTGCCGCTGCAGTCTGGCGCCATCCTATGGCGCGGCAACATGGCGACTCTACAAACCGACGGCACCCTGGTCGACCGCCGCGCCGGCAGGATCCGCGCAGGGGTCGCAGACCTGCTCGCCGAACTGCGCGACGTGCCCCTCTCCGATGGGGTGCACGGGCACATCTACCCGGGCCATGAGCACCGGGTCGTCGTCACACTGGTGGGCACCGCATTGTCGACTGCGGTGGCCGACACTGATCCTGGCGGCGAAGCCGCAGTGCAACAGATCCAGGACCCGATGCCCCTGGACGACAGCCCCGAGGCTGCCAGGACGGCTCGCGCCCTGCAGGAGTTGCTGGACATCGCCCACAAGCACCTCGGTCGTCATTCGCACAACGCCGAACGGGTCAAACGCGGCTTGTTCCCGGCCAACTGCATCATTACCCGTGGCGTCGGCTGTGTGGACGAACTCCCTGCACCGCGCTTCGGCACTTCCGAGACCGCGCTGGTTTCGGCCTGCCCGACCGCTCTGGGGGTTGCCAGAGCGGTGGGACTGCAGCCAGCCACCAGCGCCGAAATGACCGGCAATCTCGACACCAACATTGCCGAGAAGTTCCGCACAGCCGCACAGTTACTTCGGCAGCGGCACTACGTCGTGATTCACATCAAAGGTGCCGACATCGCAGCCCACGACCGGCGGCCCATCGAGAAGCGCAACTTCATCTCTTCGGTCGACGTGGAGCTGGGAAAGTTCCTCACGGAAAACCCCGACATCAGCGAGGGACTGCGAGTGGTGGTCTCTGCAGATCACGGCACCTCGTCCATCACCGGCAACCACCTGGCCGAGCCGGTGCCTTTGCTACTCGCCACCTGGCACGGCGCAACCGAACCCACGGAGTTCAACGAAGAGAGCGCGATGCAAGGAGCGATGGGGCTGCTCCACCCAGGGGAACTCTCTGGGGTGCTGTGGGGCGGCTAAGGCGGCCTGGACTCTGAGTTGGAACTACCTGGCCTTGTCCTGGGCAGACCGGACGCATTCTTCGGCCAACGCCACCTCGGCAGCATTGCCCAGGATCAGGCCAGTCCGATGATGCAGATCCTGTGGCGTGATATCGCGGATCCTCTGCGTGCCATCTGAGGCAGCGCCACCAGCCTCTTCGGCGATCATCGCCAGCGGTGCGGCCTCGTAGAGCAGGCGCAACTTGCCGCGCGGCGAGCGAAGGTCGGTGGGATAGAGAAACACTCCGCCGTACATGAGGTTGCGATGGAAGTCGGCCACCAGGGAGCCGATGTGACGGCAGCTCACACGGCGCTTCTCTGCGTCGTTTCGGGCCAGCATGCGGTCGACAAAGTCGTGTGTCCACGACGGCCAGTACGGTGCATTGCAGTGATTGATGGAGAGGGTCTTGCACTGGGCCGGCAAGCGAAGATCTTCGTGCGAGAGGACGTATTCACCCACGCTCGGGTCGAGGGTGAAGCCGTGCACACCATCGCCGACCGTGTAGACGAACATCGTCGACGAGCCGTAAATGATGTAGCCGGCAGCAACCATCTCGGTGCCCGGCCGCATCGTGTCGGTGCGGCTGACCCCGGCGTCATCGCTGATCTTCCGATAGATGCCGAAGATGGTGCCAATGGACACGTTGGCGTCGATGTTGGATGAACCATCGAGCGGGTCGTAGGCGATCAGGTAATTGCCGGCGAGTGGGGCAGGGATCTCAATGATCGACTGCAACTCCTCGGACATCAGCGCGCACACGTAGCCGCTCTCACCGACGATGCCCTGAATTGTGTGTTCGGCGTACTCATCCAACTTCTGGACGACCTCGCCCTGGACATTGACCCGACCGGTACTGCCGAGGATCTTCACCAATCCGGCCATGTTGACCTTGCTGGAGATCACCTTGCCCGCGACCCCGATCTCGGTCAGCAGTGCGGTGAGCTCTCCCTTTGCCTCAGTGTGACTGAGTTGAGAGGCACGTACATGCTGGGTAAGGGTCGTACCTTTCATCAAGATCTCCGCGAGGAATCTACCAGCCTGTCGACGTAGTGCAACAGCCTTGCAGCGCGCATCCTGGGCCGAGCTGACTTTGACAGCCTAGGAAGCCGAGTGGTAGTAATCCGCGGCCTTCGGTGCGCCCGGCCTACGGCCATCAGAATGCCCTTGCTTCTCTTCCGAGGAACGGCTCGTGCGTACATCCAACCGTCTTCGCCTATCCGCAGCCCTCTCCTTGCTTATCCTGGGCTTGCTGGCCCCCTCATCGGCTTCCGCTGTCGAATTCCGACTCGACGGTATGTACCGATTCCGCGCCAACCTGTTCGACACACTGAGCCTGAATCGAGAGCACACTGAGAGCGAGGAGGTGCGCTCCTACCTCGAGCACCGACTCCGGCTCGTACCGCACATCCGTCTCAGCCCCGAGGTGCACGTCTTCCTGGATCTGGACATCATGGACGCGCTGCGCTTCGGCCAGCAGCCCGAAGTCTTGACAGCGGCAGGCCAGTTCCAGGGCAACGGCAGCCCCTTCCTCCAGCCCGTGGCCCTGACCGGATCGGTGATTCCAGGCTCGGACTACCGCGAATCCCTGTTCGCACGGCGCGCCTGGGTCGAGTTGTACACCCCCTACGTGGACGTCAAGATCGGTCGCATGTCCAGCCACTGGGGCATGGGCCTGCTCGCAAACGACGGCAACTGTGACAACTGCGACTACGGCGACATCGTCGACCGCGTAATGGTGAGTACCAGTCGCCTCGACCCGATTCGCCTCAGTCTCGCTGCCGACATGCGCTCCGAAGGATTTATCAACCGCGACGACGACACCCATTCCTTCCTGTTCACGGGCGGCTACATGGGCGAGGTGCACAAGCTCGGCGGCTACGTTCGCTGGACACGCCAACCCAGCAATGGATTCAACGTGGTGCACGGCGACATATGGGGCGCAACCCGGCTCGGCCCCCTGGCCCTGGAACTGGAAGCTCTCATCCTCTGGGGCGAGGCAGACGACACCGAGATCGGCGTGGAGAACCTCAAGATCCTGGCCGGCGGTGGCGCCTTCGACGCCAAGCTGTCCATCAATCCATGGGAGGTCGGGCTGCAGATCGGAGTCGCTAGCGGTGACAGCAACAGCCAGGACAACGAGTGGCACACGCTGGAGATGGACCGCGACCACGACGTCGGTCTGCTGATGTTCGAACAGCCCATGCCGGTGTTCTCTCTGGGCGACAATGCCAGCACTGAGAACAACAACCAGGACACAAGTGGACTACTGACCGGAGAGGGCGTGTCCAACGCGTTCTACCTACGTCCCCGCTTCCACGTCGACATCCGCGAAGATCTGCGCGCCGGAATCGTGCTGGTCGCAGCCTGGCCGGTAGTCAAGGAAGCCTTCGAGGGAGAAGCCACGTCGTACGGGATTGAAATCGATCTCGACGTTCGCTGGCGCCTCTATGGCAGCTTCGACCTCGGCGCACGGGCAGGTTTCTTCTTCCCAGGGGCCGTGTACGGCGAAGAACGAGACTTTACCTTCGGCGGTGAACTTCGCGCCATGGTGCACTTTTAGACCGGTGTCCTAGCCGATCACCCCACACACGGGGCTGCCATGACTGCGTTTCCTTTCGCCAAGATGGAGGCCACGGGCAACGACTTTGTCGTCGTCTACGCTCATGACCTGCCGGACGAACTGAGCCCAGATTTCGCGCCCGCCATCTGCAATCGAGAAACTGGCATTGGCGCGGACGGAGTGCTCATTGTCGGCCAGGGTGACTCGTTGGGCGAGGCGGACCATGCAGCAGGCGCCGCTGCTTCGATGACCCTGTGGAATGCCGACGGCTCCGTCGCCGAGATGTGCGGCAACGGACTGCGTTGCATCGCACTGCTGCTTCGCAAAGACGGTCACTGGTCGGGCCGAGGCACAGTCACCATCAACACCCCGGCAGGTACGGTCGGTGCCCGCCTGCTATCCAGCTCAGAGGCGGCCGCTGAGATCGAGGTCGAGTTGCCTGCGCCCCGCTCCGCAGACCCCGAGCCCGTCGAACTACTCGCCGCCGGACTTCCGCTCATCGGCCGACGAGTCGATATGGGCAATCCACACTTCGTCCTGTTTCGCGACGACCAGAGGGTAGAAGTGCCCGATCTCGCGCAATGGGCTGGTGCGCTAGAGACCTCTGACGCCTTTCCCGAACGCAGCAACGTGGAGTGGGCACTGGCCGAAGCGACCAACAGGATCCGGTTGCGCGTCTGGGAGCGTGGCGTTGGCGAGACCCAGGCCTGCGGCAGCGGCGCCTGCGCCACCGTCGTAGCCGGCCGCCTGAGCGGACGCATCGGGGACGACCCATGCGAGGTGATTCTCCCCGGGGGGCTCCTACAGGTATCCTGGGCTGGCAGCATGGCTTCGCCGCTACGTCTGGCGGGGGCTGCAAGCCTCAGTTACCGGGACCAGTGGATGGAGCGGCAATGAAGTTTCAAGGCGTACTGACCGCAATCGTCACGCCAATGCAGCAGGGCTGTATCGACGAGGGCGGTCTTAGGCAGCTGGTTCGCCTGCAACTGGCTGCGGGCGTAGCCGGTGTGGTCACCTGTGGCTCTACGGGCGAAGGCGCGACCCTCAGCATCGACGAGCAAGAGTATGTCACCCGCATCACCGTCGACGAGTGCATGGGCCGTATTTCAGTGGTCGCCGGAATCGGCGCGCGCTCTACCCACGGAGCGTTGACCCTGGCCGAACGACTCCGCACCAGCGGTGCCAACGGGCTGCTTGTGGTCACCCCCGCCTACAACAAGCCCACGGCTGCAGGCCTCGAGGTCCACTTTCGCACCGTAGCCGAGAACACCAACCTGCCGATTTGCCTGTACAACGTGCCTTCACGTACCGGCGTCGACCTGCCGCCCGATAGCGTCGCTCGCCTCGCCGAGCATCCCAGGATCGTCGCAATCAAGGAAGCCACCGGATCGCTGGTTCGCGCGACTGAGTTGCGCTCTCTATGCCCCGCAGACTTCGCCCTGATGACCGGCGACGACCCGACAACCCTTCCCTTCATGGCGCAGGGCGGCGACGGGTGCATCTCCGTCGTGAGCAACGTCGCTCCAACGGAGATGGTCGAGATGCTCGCAGCTGTGGCAGCGGGCAACCTCGAACGGGCCCGCGAGTTGCACCTTCACCTCGCGCCACTGAGCAAAGCTCTGTTCTGCGAGAGCAATCCCATTCCAGTCAAGACCGCCTGTGCCTGGCTTGGCCTGATTCCCACAGCGGAACTGCGACTCCCATTGACCCCCCTGTCGGCAGCCGGCTGTGAGCAACTCCAGCAGTGCCTGCACGATCTGAACATGCGACCCCGTATAACCGAGGCGACCGCCTCGACCCTGGGACCCGGCGAAGTACCCGACCAGGAAAATGCCGAGGCCAGCACCCTCGAACTGGATGGCTCTATTACGGAAGGGCCAGCCCATTGAGCCGCGTGTTTCTCAGTGGCGACGGCCGAATGGGCACTGCCCTTCGGGATCTGCTCGCTGGCGAAGATGCCGCCGCGGTCGGGCTGAACCTGGCCAGTACGGTGGCCGAAGCGGACGTCGTCCTCGACTACAGTCACCCCCGTTGCACCGCCGAACTGGTATCGGCACTGATGGATGCGCCGAAGCCCCTGCTCGTAGGCACAACCGGACTCTCTGAGCCCCTGCTGTCGGACCTGCAGACACTGTCGCAACACAGCGCGGTCGTGCTTGCCCCGAACACGGGCACCGGCATCAACGTGCTGGCGACACTGGTCGGGGAGGCTGCGGCAGCGCTCGGACCCGGCTGGGACATCGAGATCCTGGAAATGCACCACCGCAACAAGGTAGATGCCCCATCCGGCAGCGCCTGGATGCTGCTGGACTCGGCCGCGCGGGCCAACGGCAAGAGCGAAGGCGAGACGAGAACACGGGCCACGCCGAGCAGGGTCGGCGAGGTCGGCGCGCGCAGCGATGCCGAGATCGGCGTCCAGAGTCTGCGCGGAGGTGACGTGGTCGGTGAACACACCGTCTACCTCGTCGGCCATGGCGAGCGCCTCGAGTTGACGCACCGCTGCTGGGATCGAGAGACCTTTGCCCGAGGTGGGTTGCGCGCGGCACGCTGGCTGGCCGCCCAGGAACGGCTGCCGGGCCTGTACTCGATGCAGGATGTGCTTGCCGAGCCGCCCGCTACTTCTTGACCTTGTAACCGTCCGCCGTAGCCAGAGCCGAGGCCTTCTTCAAATCGGCCCGGTACTTCGGGACCCCGGGCATCAACTCGATCGCACGCTCGTACTGGTCGAGCACCTCTTCCCAGGCGCCGCGGACGATGAGCATCTCCGCCTTCTTAGCCATCAGATCAGCGTTCGCCTCGTGCTGTTGTGGCTCATAGTGCTGCTTGCGCACCGCTTTGCGCGTCCCAGGAGCCTTGAGCGCCTCGTAGGCTCTGTCGAGGCTGGCGAGGATCGTCTGGCGGTTTGCCTCGGCCTCCTCGGGCAGAGTCAGACCTCGGCCGAAATTCTCGTACTCGGCGCGAATCCTGGCATATCCATCTTCGACCTGAGGGGTACAGGACGTCCAGTGCACCTCGAGGATGTCGAACTCGTGCTGTGTGTCCTGAAACGAGACCTTGTGGGCCAACTGCTCCGACAGCCGGCCGAGTACCTGGGCCGAATCCTCCTCGGAGGCAAATTCGACCACTCCCAGACGGGCCATCGCCATCAGGGACTGGAGGGTCTGAGAGCGTCCCATGCTGGACACGCTGAAAATCTCGCGAAACCGGTACGACTTGGCCTGCAGGATGTCGACCAGCGCCTTCTCCCGTTTCTTGAGCCGCATGTCCTCCCAGGCAACCTCGTCGGCGAGAATCGAGTACTGGTCAAGCAACGGATGAAACTCCGCCTCGACTTCGCTGGACGGCTTGGAGGCGTAGACGCGCTTGAAGTACGAGTACAGGAAGCCGGGTGTCTTCATCGGCGGGTTGGGGAAGCTGCGATCCAGGCGCTCGCGCGGATAAAACGAGTACTTGCCCGAGCCCGACGCAAACACGTTGCGGGTGATGATCTCGACCTGGGTGATCAGGGACATGACCACCTGCGGGAAGGTGAGGAAGCCCAGTTCGATCAAGCACTCCCCCTGCAGAGTCCCCGTTTCACTCATCATCTCCAGGCTCTCGCGTAGCTGGTCCGCATCGAGCTTCTTGGCCTGGGTGAGGAGTACGCCGAGGCACTCATCCTCGACGATGGGATCACTCAGCCACTGCGTGAAGCCACCCTTGCGAACAAAGCCAATTCGGCGACCCTGCTCCGTGGTGATCTCGAGAATCCCGGTCGACTTCTTCAGGTACAGGGTCATGAGCAACTCGGTGAACGTCCCCTCGTTGAGATCGCCGCTGAGACTCGCACTGCCCAGGCTGCCGACCGGGGGAACTCCGACCCCGCCCGCGCCGGAACCGCCGGGAGCCGCTGCGGCCCCATAGTCCATTGGCGTCACCCCAGCAGCCCATTGACCGGTCACCTGGAAACGCCCAGAACTCAGCATCGACTCCACGAGCCGGCCGACGAACTGGTAGAAGCCCTCGAGGCGTTCCATGCCGTCGCCGACGGCCAGGTCGAGTTGAACCCCGGCGTACTCACCCATGGGAGCGACGACTCGACCAGACAGAGACACCGTGCCCTCGAGCAAGGGCACACTGAACTGCAACTCCACGTCCTCGCCACGGTCGACAGGCTCGGGAGTCGGGATGTTGTACTGCGAAGCACGGATACTGGTCCGGAAATCCTCGAGGAAGGAGAACAGGTCCGTGTATTGAATGGGAACGCTGCGGGCCACTACTTGTTCTCTTCGGCCTAGTGTCCTGCCTGGACGCTAGCGCTTGTTGAGGCTCCAATCGTACTCGGAGTACACGACCTCGAACTTACCATCCTCGAGAAAAGACCGGTCGACCTCGCGCAGCAACGAGTAGACGTAACGAACGGATGCACCCTCCCGACCCGACAGGGCCAACAGTGCTGCCGGAGTACCGTCGATTGCGAGATCGACGAAGTCCTCACCGTACCAGTGGAAGATTTTGCTCAGGTAGATCTTGCGGCCGCTGCGGTCGATTCGGTTGCGCATGGTGTCGCGAACAAAAGCCCGCGCGTACCCGTCCAACTGCTCTCCGAGTCTGTCGGGACGAATGGCGCGGCGAGGCAGCTTCGGGGAACCCTGAGTCGCACAGACCAGCACAAAATGAACCCGGACCTCCCGAAGTTGGCGCCGCAAGCGAGTGTGTTCCAGGAAGTTCAGAGAGACGTCTCGCCCAGCTACCTTCCAACGATCGTTGTCCCAGGGGTCGGGCTTGATGTCTCGGACCGAGTGGACACCGGGAGCGTCGACGATGGTCTGCAGGGTCAGAGCGTTGTAGGCGTTGATGTAGAAAGCGATCTGCTGGTCTCGGCTCCAATCGGCAAGTACCTCAGGGGCGAGCGTCCCTATCTCCTCGACGAAGGCGGCGAGGCGGCGGTCCTTGGCAACCGTATCGTAATTGACCAGTCCGTCGTCGCCCACATGGGCGCGAAGCAACGCGTCATAACTGCGGTAGCCGTGATCAAAGGAAGCTGGACCTGCTGAGACATCCGCCGGCAGGAACCACAGCACCACGACAAAGGCCAGCAGGCCGCAGCCCAGCCCAGCGCCATGGCAAGGGAACGAGCCCATCAACCGCCGTCTTCCGCTGCCTCGACCACCCGGTTGACACAACTGCCGTAGCCCTTCTCCTTCCACCAGTTCTCAACAGACACCGGCGACGAGATGAACTCGACGTGGTCTACCGACCAGTTTCTCGGCTCATCGGGATACTGGAACATTGCCAGCTTGATGCCTCGCGACGGGTCATAGGCAATCACCAGGTCGAGGTAATCGGCTGCGGTCGGCTGACAGAGTTTCCAGGGCGAAGGAAAACTCCCAGCAAGTGCGACCAGCAGGCTCTCTGGATCCCTCGCCTGGGGAGCCGCGTCGAAGTTCCGATACAGGATCGCAGCCACTACATCAGCAGCACCATCGACCGGCTCCGGCCCCAGAAACCACGCCGCAGTCGGAGGGTCCGAAGAGGTGGGCCGGTTGGTATCGGTGAACTGCAACACTCGGAACTGCTGCTCTGGACCCCATCGCACCCGCTCCTCGGTAAACAGGTGCGTGTCTCGGCTCGCGCGCAAGCTTCCGACAGTCACCTCGCTGGACGATGAGGCGCGCAACTCGAGGTGAAGCTGCGAATTCAACTGGCTGAAGGATCGAGCCACGACGAAGGCCGAGGACGTCGTGCCAGAGGTGGCGACGTTGATCGGTGCTTGCCCCTGTTTCAGGCAGGCTCCAAGCGACAGCCCCACCACCAGGGCTGTTAGTACCAGGCAGCGACGGGTCATCAATCGCATTTCTGGTTGCTGAACTCTGTGGCGATCTGCGCGCCTAGTTGTTCACTCAGCTGGTCAGCAGCCATGGCGAGGCCCTTGGCATTGGCGTCAGTGAACTTGTCGACAATGCCAGAGCTCGCCTCGTTGGCAGCGACCGCGAGGGTGGTCGCCTCCTTCAGACGGCGACAGACCTGGTTTCGCTTCCCGCTCTGCTTGGCGTCGACCCCCCACACGTAGGCCCGAAATGCCTCCATGTAGCGCGCCCGGGCAGAAACCCAGAGACCGGCGGTGACGACGGACTCGCCCACCTTGCCCAGCTTCTTCTCGGCGGTCTGCCAGCAGACCACAGCGCTCGATAGCATCTCGTAAAACTGGTTGATCGGAACCTGGTTTTGCTGCGCACGCTCCCAGTTCTTGTCCGAAGTCAGGCAACGATCGGCGTAGCGAAGCGCCTTGAACGCATCCTTACTGACCGGCCCGACCAGGGCGGTCTCGTCGACCAGCGGCTGCAGCTGCTTGAGCGGCTTGGGCTCCTTCTTCGCAGCCAGCGCCGGCAGGGCGATGAGCAGGGACAGCAGGGCAAGGAGGGTGATTGATCTGCGTGCAGTCACGACGGTCTCCAACGAGGGTAGGCGGCGCATCGGAGGCCATTGGCGGCCCCGCGACGGGGGAGCATAGCAGCCACCCAGGGAATGACCGCTGGTGAATCCACTCAGGGTCGAGAAGAGGCTTCTTCGGAGGGCTCGACGGGCGGTGCGGCCGGAGCCGCCTCGGTTGGAGACTGAGCTGCTTCCGGAGCCGTAACAGCCGCGCCATCCCAGGTGCATTCGATCGGCACCACCTGCTCACCACCATCGCCTGCCTCGATGGTGGATGTAGAGCGAATCACCACGCGTTCTCGATCCCCGACCAGGTGGGGCCCGAGGATGGCCTTGAGCTCCTCGCAGCTCACTTCTCGCGGACCATTCGGCTGCATCGTGTACTCGATGCCCGAGTCCGTGGTGTTGCTGACCTCGAAGGAAAAATCGGCCGCCGACACGTCGACTGCCGTATCAAGAAAGCTATCGACTCCCGACGCATCGCTGAGCACGCCGCCGAGCTTGTCCCAACCCAACCCCAGCAGCAGCCCTCCCAGGCCGCAGAGCAGGAGCATGAGCACCAGGACGGAGCCGCAGCCGGCAAGCAGCGGCTGATCTCGAAAGAGCTTTTTTATGCCCTCCAAGATCAGTCCGAGGTGAGCTCGAGGACGGCCTCATGAATCAGGGCGACCGCGGCGACCACTTCCGCCCTCCGCGTCTCGGGCAGGCGGGCCAACAAGCCGTCGTAGAGCTCGAGATCAACCCGCAACAGCTTGTCCACGAGGACCATGCCCTTTTCGGTAAGGAAGGCGCGAGTAGCACGACCGTCGTTGCTGTCCGGACGCCGATCCAGCAAGCCCATGCGCTTGAGGGGCGCTACCAGGCGCGTCACAGTCGATTGCGCCAGCCCGAGGTCAGCGGCCAACTCCTGCATGCGCAGGGAGCCTGCGTCCATCAGGGAGTGAATTGCGTGGGCCTGGGGAAGGGTGACACCTATGTCCGCCTTGGCCTCACGCTCGAGCAACTGCAAGCGCCGGATGAGATCCGACATGCGTCGAGAGAAGGGCATGTCCGCCCGCCGATGGGCGGCATCATCCGGAAACAGAAGGGGTTCGGGCGGCTCGGGTCGCGGAGCAAACAGGCGCCGTAGAGACGGGCTGACGAACTCGGCGGGGTCGATCTCATCGACCAGGGCAGCCACCAGCTCCGGCGGCGGCTCGGCGACGGCGGGTTTGGCAGCCGGCGCCGCGGGGGCTGCATTCTCGCTGGGCTGCTGCTCGCCCGAATCGGGCGCAGGGGCAGCCGCATCCTCGGCAGGCTGCCGAGTCTTCGGAGAGAACAGACCGAGCTGGTTTTTCTTTTCCAAGGGGACGAGGGATTCCGTGGTTTGCGAGTGAACAGCGTGCTGCGCCAGGATTCACTTGATGGTTACAAGTATACAGCAAGCCCTCAATCCCACAGACACCGAAGGCAGTCAATAGCTGCGTTTTCCGCAGCGCTCCTGCTACCCTTGCGCTCCTCCCCCTGCTCGGCCCACGGAGACGCCTTGAAGCACCTGCGCAACCTGCCGCTGTTGTCGTCTCTTGTGTGGCTTGCCGGCGCCGTGCTGAGTAGCGGCGTCGCCGATGCGGCGTACAAGCCTGAGACGGTGGTCGCCACGGCGAAGCGCTTGAGCAAGCTGAAGGTCGATGCCAGCCATTCCTTTGCCGCGGCTGGGCAGATCCTCGATCGACCGGGCCTGCAGGCTTCCTTCGCCGAGGGCCGGTTCTATCCCATCAAGCGCGAGGATGGTCGCACTACAGGCTTGGTGTTCGAAGGCAAGGGGGCCATTCGTCTGAGTATCCCCGAAGGGGTCGAGACCAGTTCCTGGCAGATGAACACTGACTTCGCCCCCTGGCAACAGGAGTTCTCGGCGGCCTACCTTCGCTTCACCGACGCCAGCCTCGACGACCTGCTGGGCGCTGCCGTAGCGGAGCAGGTAGCCGACACGGACGGCAGCATTTTTCGCCACTTCACCGCCCGCAGCGAGTTACTCGACAACCCAGACTGGACCCGCTGGCACCCGGGACTGATCATCGACCAGCTCATGGACCTGTACGGCGGCGGGCACGTCGGCGGGCACCTGCTCGCTGAATTTCGCATGGTGCAGAGGTCCCCTGGCGGTTGGCTGTCGTATTTCCACAACCCGCGCGGCGGGCTGGTCGGCAAGGAGACAACCAGCCTGTACCGGGTCACGCGGCGGGGCGCTCAGGTTCCCCCTGACATCAACATTCTCAGCAGCTTCGGCAGCTCTGCTCAGTCCACCGACGCCTACGACGTAACCTCCACCTACATCGACATCACCTTCCCGACTCGGCACAAGAACGACCGGAACCTGGTCGACGCCAGGGTCAAGGCTGAGTTGGACCTCGTCGCTCTTCGCCCCAACCGCCCGCTCAAAGCAGTGCTGCTCGAACTGGCGCCGCAACGGCCTCTGTGTACAGCACAGAGCTATGAGACACGTCTAAAGGTCAGCCGGGCGGTCGACTCGAACGGACGCTCGCTGGCAGCCATCCACAGGGGAAGCAAGCTGCTGGTGCCCCTGCAATCGTCGGTAGCGGCTGGCGCGGCCGAGCGCCTGACCATCGAGTACGGCGGCGCCATGACCCAGGGCCTGCCAGGGGCCAAGGCGGACACCTTCTTCTCCGAGATCGGTCCGTGGGCCTGGTATCCGCGCAATCCACGCGTCGATCGCTTCGCCTCACGAGTGGCGGTTCATCTGCCCCGATTCATGCGCGCTGTAGCGCCTGGCAGTCCCGTAGAGACTCGCGAGGAAAAGAGCGGCTGGCACTACGTCTACGAAGAGCCGGGCGGGGTACGCAACCTGACGCTGGTGGTCGGTGACATGGTGCGCAGCAAGGACTCCGAGGGGGGCCTGAACCCGAAGGTCATCACGTGGTACCCGGCGACCCAGCAAAAGAGCATTCGTGGCACGGCGGATGCGGCACGCTCGATGCTGGACTTCGTGGCGTCGATCTGGGGCCCCTATCCCTACTCGACCCTGCACGTAGTCGAGAACATGCCCTATCCGCCCAACAACTGGGGAGGTGGCGAGACCGGCTCTGCTGGGAGTTGGTCCTGCGTTGCGCCGGGCAACCTGCATGTCTGGCAGGGCATCGCGGATGGCCCCACCGGCATGTTGCTGTCCGTTTCGCCAAGCACGACACCGGCCGTCGACATGGAAGAGGCCAGGGCCTATGACCGCCTACTGGTGGATCCAACCGAGCGGGCCAAGTACCTGCGAGTGATCGACATGTCCCGCCAGTGGTGGGGACACATGGTGCCGCCGAAGAGCTACCGGGACTCGTGGGTTGGCGAAGCAATGGCCACCTGGACGGGCCTTGTCTTCATGCAGGCCGCAGTGGGTCGCGGTGCCCTCAAGGAGCGGCTCGACACCCTGCACGACCTGATGGTGGATGGCAGCAAGGAGAGCGCTCCCCTGGCCATAGGTGAGCGGCTGGGGCGGAACTACCCGTTCCAGGTATGGGGCCGCGGGCCACTGATCGTCAACTCGCTGGTCGAGCGGCTTACTGCCAGCGTCTTCCTCAATTCTTCTCGAGCCCTCATCAACCGCTCCGCTGGGCCCGGGGTAAGCACCGAGACCTTCATCGATAGCTTGAGTTCGGGGGCGAGCCCGGAGTTGGGGGCCATTCTGAGGACTGCCGTCCAGGGCACCACCCTGTCGAAACTCGCTTACAACTTCACGATCGACAAAGCCACCGGTCGAATCGACCTGCTGATCCGCCACAACACCGAGGAGATCATGCCGGTGGACATCTGGATCGAGGCGAGTGCGGGCCTGAAGAAGAAGGAGCGGCGCCTGCTGCAGGTGCACGACCGCGAGTTCTCCCTGCAGTGGCAACCCTCCTTCCGAGCCCGCAAGTTCAAGATCGACCCGATGAAGACCTCTCTGACCGCCGAACTGCGCCGTGACCGCAGCCTCGCCGTCCCCGTGGCGACTACCGAGTAGCTGACCGGATGAAACTGCAAAGCTGTGAGAAAGCGGAGTGAGAATCTATCCTGAGTCCGTGCGACCCTCTCAACGCCGGACTCCCAGTCGCCTCAGCAGCCTCGCGGTGCTCGCATCCCTACTCCTGCACGTACCGGTGGCCATGTGGTTCCTGAACTCGACCTACTGGTCCGAAGAGATCCCGCCGCTGGAACCGATGCGGGTCCAGTTGCTCAGCATTGCTGCCAGCGAAGCCGAGCCCGAAGAGGAGCCCGAAGAGCCCGAAGCCGCGACACCCGACGGCCAGATCGTCGAGATCGCTCCCCCCGTAGACCAGCGGCAACCCGAAAAAGCGGACTACCTCGCCGAGTACGACAGCACCGTGCCGGAGGAAAGCGTCGACCGCCGCTACCGACTCGATCGCACCGTCACGGCTCCGAGCTACAGTTCGGACGACGCGTTCGAGCTCCAGGAGCAGGTTGAGGCCAGCCCAAGCCAACTTCCCACCAGCGGCGCCACTGCTGGACGCCAGATCTACCGGAACGGGAACTACTCCTTGTTCCCCGATCGGCAGAGTCCCTTCGACTTCAGCAGCAAGAAAGGCCTCGACACTCCGACAACGGCCAGCCACGGTGCAACGCAGCTGTCAGGCTCGCCGAGCAACGACCACCTTCCCAACGTCGCCTCCGCAGACCGCACGGCACTCAATGCGCACGAGTTCCTGTACGCATCCTTCTGGAACCGCGTAAAACAGCTGGTGTCCTTCTACGCTGACCAGACCCTGGCCAACGCCCGGCCTCGCGTAGCGCTACGCAGTCCTCGCTACGAGATGGTGCTCTCCGGTGCGATCGCGACGGACGGACGGCTGCTGACCATCGAAATCGACAAATCTAGTGGTGTTCCTGAATGGGACAATGCGGTAAAGGAGGCCTTCCGGCTCGCTGCACCGTTTCCCGACCCTCCCGAGGGGGCCGCAGATCCGGGAACGGGCTATATACCGATTCGCCGATTCGGCTTCACAATCATTCTCGGAGGCGCCCGCGCCGAGATGTCGGGAATTGATCCCAGGCAGGGGATCGAGTTCCCGGGCCTGCAGACCCTGCCGCGCTGAGCCGCCTGTGATAAACACTCAATCCGAAGCCAGTGGACGCGACTCCTCCCCCCTCCCGAACCCGGCGCCGCCGATGCCACAGAGCCCACTCCTGAACCCCTCTGACACCTTCGTCCGGCGCCACCTCGGCCCGAACGAGAGCGAAGTCCGCGAAATGCTGGCGAAGCTCGGCTACCAGGACCTGGACCAGCTGGTCGAAGCGACGATTCCAGCTGCGATCCTCCAGGAGAAGCCCCTGAATATTGGTCCTGCTCGCGGCGAGCACGACCTGCTGCAGGAACTGCGCGCGATCGCCAAGCAGAACACCGTGCATCGCTCTCTTATCGGCATGGGCTACTACGAGTCCATCACCCCGCCGGTCATCCAGCGCAACATCCTAGAGAACCCCGGTTGGTACACCCAGTACACGCCCTACCAGGCCGAGATTGCCCAGGGCAGGCTCGAAGCCCTCATCCTCTTCCAGACGATGGTCGCAGACCTCACGGGACTGCCCCTGGCAAATGCATCGATGCTCGACGAAGCCACTGCTGCCGCCGAGGCCATGGCGATGTGCTTCTCGGTAGGGCGAGGCAAGAAAACGACCTTCTTTGTCTCCAACCTCTGCCACCTGCAGACCATCGAGGTGGTTCGCACTCGAGCAGTTCCCCTGGGAATCAAGGTCGAAGTGGGCGATGTCCACACCGCCGACCTCGAGTCCCTGGACCTGTGCGGACTACTCGTCTCCTACCCCGCCAGCGACGGCGGGATCGAGGACTACTCGGCGGTCGCCGAGCGTGTTCATGACCAGGGTGCTCTACTCGTGGCGGCTACCGACCTGCTGGCCCTGACTCTGCTGCGACCTCCTGGCGAATTCGGCGCCGACATCGCCATCGGCAGCAGTCAGCACCTGGGCTTGCCCATGGGCTTCGGTGGGCCCCATGCAGGCTTCATGTCGACCCTGGACAAGTACACCCGGAAGATGCCTGGCCGCCTCATCGGCGTGTCCCGCGATGCCCAGGGCCAGTTGGGCTACCGGCTGTCTCTGCAGACCCGCGAGCAACACATCCGACGGGATCGAGCCACCAGCAACATCTGCACCGCGCAGGTGCTACTGGCGATCCTGTCCGCCATGTACTGCGTCTACCACGGTCCCGAAGGGCTGAAGCGCATCGCCGGACGCGTGCATGGCTTCACCAGCATCCTCGCAGCAGGCCTGCAGCGACTCGGATACCGCCTCGGCGAGCAGCCGGTGTTCGATACCCTGCACATCCACGATGGCCCCCACGACGGCGGCACGCTGCTGGCCGCTGCAGCCGAGCAGGGCATCAACCTGCGTGGCTACGCAGACGGCAGTGTCGGCCTGTCCCTGGACGAAAAGACCGACCGCGATGAGATTGCCCGCCTACTCGCCATTTTCGCCGGCAGCGAAGCGGTCAGCTTCACCGTCGCCGAACTCGAGGCCGACACCGTCCTCGACATCGACACTGGCTTTGCGCGTACCAGCAAGTTCCTCGAACACCCTCTGTTCAACCGCTACCACAGCGAAACGGAGATGTTGCGCTACCTGCAGAGACTGCAATCCCGCGACCTGTCTCTGGCGACGTCGATGATCCCGCTGGGCTCGTGCACGATGAAACTCAACGGGACCTCCGAGATGCTGCCGATCACCTGGCCGCAGTTTGGAGCCATGCACCCCTTCGCCCCGGCCGACCAATGCCACGGCTACTTCCAGTTGTTCGGCCAGTTGGAGCGCTGGTTGGCAGAGATCACCGGCTTTGCGGCCTGCTCCCTGCAGCCCAATGCAGGCTCCCAGGGAGAGTACGCCGGACTACTCACGATTCGCGCCTGGCACCAATCCCGAGGAGAGCATCGCGACGTCTGCCTGGTCCCGACCTCGGCCCACGGCACCAATCCTGCGAGTGCGGTCATGGCGGGCTTCAAGGTCGTCCCGGTCGCCTGCGACAACGACGGCAACATCGACCTGGTCGATCTGCGCAACCGGGCCGAGCAACACGGTGAGCAACTGGGCGCCTTGATGATCACCTACCCATCCACCCATGGGGTCTTCGAGGCCGGAGTGATCGAAGCCTGCGAGATCGTCCACCAGTACGGCGGCCAGGTGTACCTGGATGGCGCCAATATGAACGCCCAGGTGGGCCTCTGCCAGCCGGGAACTTTCGGCGGCGACGTGTGCCACCTCAACCTGCACAAAACGTTCTGCATCCCGCACGGCGGCGGCGGCCCCGGAATGGGGCCCATCTGCGTAGCTGAGCACCTCGCTCCCTTCCTGCCCGGTCACCCCTTTGCGCCCGAGTTGAACAGCACCCAGTCCCTGGGCCCCATCTCGGCCGCTCCCTACGGCAGCCCATCGATCCTTCCCATCTCCTGGGTCTACATCGCACTGATGGGCTCCGCAGGCTTGAAGAGGGCCAGCCAGGTGGCCATCCTCAGCGCCAACTACATGGCGGAGCGGCTGCGCGAGCACTACGAGATCCTGTACACCGGCGCAAATGGCCGAGTCGCACACGAATTCGTGGTCGACCTTCGCCCCTTCAAGGACAGCGCAGACATCGGCCCGAACGATGTGGCCAAGCGGCTCATGGACTACGGCTTTCACGCCCCGACCATGTCCTGGCCGGTTCCGGGCACGCTGATGATCGAACCCACCGAAAGCGAGTGCCGCGAAGAGCTGGATCGCTTCTGTGATGCGATGATCTCAATTCGCCAGGAAATTCGCGCGATCGAAACGGGAACGGCGGATCGCGAGGACAACCCTCTCAAGCACGCGCCGCACACAGCGAGGATGGTCACCGCCAGCGAGTGGACACACCCCTACTCACGCGAACTGGCAGCCTATCCGGCACCCTGGCTACGGGACTACAAGTTCTGGCCGCCCGTGGGACGCGTAGACAACACCTGGGGTGATCGCCACCTCAGTTGCAGTTGCCCGCCGATGGAGAGCTACGAGATTTGAGTCGCGGCTAGTCGACCAGGTCTTCGTAGTCGTCGGCCTCGAGGAGGTCGTTGACCTCGCTCTTCTCGGAGATCTTGATACGAGCAATCCAACCCTCGTTGTATGGATCGCTATTGACCAGTTCCGGTGCCTCGAGCAAGTCGGCGTTCACCTCGACCAGCTTGCCGCTGAGAGGTGCGAAAATGTCGGAAGTAGCCTTCACGGACTCGATCACGCCAACAGCGTCACCCTTTTCGAGGTTGGCACCAATATCCGGGAAGTCGCCCAGGTAGACCACATCGCCCAGTTGGTCCTGGGCGTGATGACTGATGCCTATGGTTGCAATGCCATCGGCAATCGCAACCCACTCGTGGTCATGGGAATACAGCAGGTTTTCGGGAATCTCGGACATCAACAGGGCCCTCAAGTCTATGAGCGAAGCGCTCACTGCTCCTTCTTGTAGAACGGGGTCTTGATCACCTCAGCAGCAAGACGTCGACCGCGAATCTCCACCTCGAAAGTGGTCCCGGACTTGGTCCTACCTGAAGGGAGGTAGCACAGCCCGATGCCCGTGCCAAGAGAGGGGCTCATTGCGCCGGATGTGACTTCCCCGATGACTTCCCCGTCGACAAGCACCGGATAGCCATGGCGTGGGACACCACGCTCGCACAACTGAAAGCCTATCAGCCGACGCGGCACGCCCTCTTCCTTCTGCCTTTGCAGACTCTCCCGACCAATAAACTCACCCTTGTCGAGCTTGGTGATCCAACCGAGTCGAGCCTCGAGCGGGGTGGTCTCCGTAGTGATGTCGTTTCCGTACAGGCAGTACTTCATTTCCAAGCGCAACGTATCGCGGGCGCCCAGACCGACCGGCACAAGACCCTCGGGAGCACCCTCTGCCAGGACATTCGCCCACAAGTCGGGCGCACTCGACGGCGGGATGAACAGCTCGAAACCGTCTTCGCCGGTATAGCCAGTGCGGGCGATGATGCACTGCACGCCTCCGAGAAGCCCTTCGGTGAAGCGGTAGGTCTTCACCATCGAGAGATCGACATCGGTCAAGCGTTGCAGAATCTCTGCGGCACGTGGGCCCTGGACCGCCAGCTGCGCGTAGTCATCCGAAGCATTGACGAGCGCACAGTTGTCAGCTGCCGAGTGATTCTCGCGGAACCAGGCCCAGTCCTCGTCGAGACGACCCGCATTGACACAGACCAGGTAGCGGTCTTCGCCGCGGCGATAGACCAACAGGTCATCAACAATGCCGCCGCTAGGCAGAAGGGCCAGGTTGTACTGCGCCTGCCCCACTTCGATCACCGAGATGTCGTTGCTGGTCATCTTTTGCAGGAAGGCCTCGGCTCCGGGTCCATCGACCAGGAACTCGCCCATGTGGCTGACGTCGAACAGTCCGGCCTGCTCCCGCACCGCGCGGTGCTCCGCCATGATCCCGCTGTACTGGACGGGCATCTCCCAACCGGCAAAGGGGACAAGCCGCCCGCCAGAATCGCGATGCACCTCGAACAAAGGGGTGCGACGCAGTTTTCCAGGGTCCGCTGTAGTCATCGTCCTCTCTCCCACCTTTGCCCCGGACAGCTGCCCGGACTCAAGCCTTGGCCTTCGCGAGGGCCGCATCCAAGGTGTTGCGCATCAACATACTGATGGTCATCGGGCCCACACCGCCGGGCACTGGCGTGATGGCCGCCGCCCTTTGCGCTGCTGCCTCGAATTCCACGTCTCCGACCAGCCTGCCGCGTTTGCCCTCTTCCTCGGGCGGTAGACGATTGATGCCAACGTCAATGACCACAGCTCCCTCTCGAACCCACGCGCCGGGAACAAAGCCGGGCCGCCCGACGGCAACCACCAGGATCTCGGCCTCTTCCACCGCAGCCTGCAGGTCTTCGCGCCGGGTGCGCGAGTGCACGACTCGGACGGTGGCGTTGGCATGAATGAGCAACAATGCGACGGGCAGACCCACGATGGCAGAGCGCCCGACCACCGTGACCCGCTTGCCCGACGGGTCGACCCCGCTCTCTTCGAGCAGCGCCATGATCCCGCGAGGAGTACAGGAAACGAACCGGGGCCTCTTTAGCGCCAGCAGACCGACGTTGTCAGGATGGAAGCCATCGACGTCCTTGCGCGGATCGATTGCACTGAGCACCTGCGACGAATCCAGGCCATCGGGCAGAGGCATCTGCACCAGGATGCCGTGCACGTCGTCATCAGCGTTGAGTCCAGCCACCAGGTCGAGGAGCTCCTGCTGGCTGGTAGAAGCGGCCAGGGGATGATGACGGGAATCAAAACCCAACCGCTCGCATGCCCGGCCCTTGCTACGGATGTAGACGGCGGACGCTGGATCGTCGCCGACCAGGACCGTCGCCAGACAGGGACGGAATCCATGGCGCTGCAGGAACTGTGCGCTCTCGACCTGCAGGTCAGCCTGGATACGGCCAGCGAGGCCCTTGCCATCGAGGATCATTCGTCCCCCTTGCTACTACTCGAGGTCGAGTCGCCACCATCGCCCGAACCGGAAGAAGAAGAGGAGTCCGCAGAGGAGCCGTCGCTCGAAGACGAACTGGAAGGCTCAGATGCAGTAGATGATCCCGGAGCGCGATTGTCCTGGCCTGAATAAGCGTCGGAATACCAACCGCCACCCTTGAGGTGGAACGCAGACAACGAGATCTTCTTGTCGACAGCACCACCGCAGGCAGGGCACGACGGCGCCGCATCGGCAAGTCCGACGATCTTCTCGAACTCATCACCGCAGGCGCTGCAGACGTACTCGTAGATGGGCATCGTGCTCTCCCGAGAACGCTACATATCGGGGACGACCACCTCAGGTCAACAGCGTCTTTGATCATCGTCGCCTTCGCGGTCGCGAACTACGCTCTGCCAGGACAGGTGCTTGCTGTATAAGAGCCCTCCGTGAGACCCAATCAAAGCCAGCCACAGCCTGCTGTTCCACTGCTCGACCGGCGCGTATTGTTCGTCGTCGGCAAGGGCGGGGTCGGCAAGTCCGTTGTTGTGGCTTCCCTCGCTCTGCTCGCGGCCTCCCGGGGGCAACGAGTCTGCATCGCCGAGATGAACGGCTGTGAGAGCATGTCTGCTCTGCTGGGCTGCCCGCCAGTGGGCTACGCGGCAACACCCATTGCAGACAACATCGACGCGATCTCGATCACACCAGAGCAGGCAACTGAGGAGTACCTGGTTCGCGCGCTGCGCTTCCGCAAGCTGTACGAGTTGGTATTCCGCAACCGCTACATCGAGCCGTTCATGAACGGCATCCTGGGGCTCAGTGACTTAACCTCAGTGGGCAAGGTCATGGACCTTGAGTGGCTGCGCGAGGATGGCGGCTTTGGACCCGAAGCAAAAGGTCCCTGGCGCTATGACCTGGTGCTCGTGGACTGCCCATCGACAGGTCACGGGCTCGCCCTCCTGCAGGCCCCTCAGACCATGATGGACGTAACCGGTGCAGGCCCCCTCTACAACAACTCTGCGATGATCCACGAGTTGCTCTCGGACGCCAGCAAGACCGCTGTCCTGCTGGTGACCCTGGCGGAAGAGATGCCAGTCACCGAGACCCTCGAATCGGTAGCGACCTTGCGGGAACAGCTCAGCGTGTCGCTCGCCGGCGTAGTCATGAACGCCGTGCCGCCCGGGCTGGCGCCAACCGCTGACCTCGAAAGCTGGTGGCCGGAAGTTGCCGAACAGGGCAGGAGTCTGGGCGGACATGCCGCAGCGGCGGTCGCCCATGGAGAGGAAATTCTCCAACTACGGCGCGAAGCCAGGGTCTACAGCGATAGGATCCGCTCCCAGAGCCGACTACCGGTACTCGAACTGCCGCTGCTCGACAGTGAAATCAACGTCGACAGTCTCGCTGAGCTCGCCACCCAGTTGGGACAGTGGCAGACATGAGCAACCGGTCCGGCGTCAACGGTCTCCAGGATCTCCTGCGACAACGCAAGGTCATCGTCGTCTGCGGCACGGGGGGCGTCGGCAAGACCACTGTCTCGGCATCATTGGCCCTGTCCGCAGCGCGGCAGGGCCTCCGCGTCCTGGTCATGACCATCGATCCCGCCCGCCGGCTGGCCAGCGCCCTGGGAATCGACGAACTACTCAACCAGGCGAGTCCAATCGACACCTCCAGCATTCCAGGCGGCGACTGGAAGCTGCCTGAGGGAGCCACCCTGGATGCGATGATGCTGGATGCGAAGTCCACCTGGGACGAGGTGGTACATCGCTTCGCACCGAACATCGAGACCCGAGAACGCATCCTCGCCAACCGCTACTACCAGCGCGCCACGGGCTCCCTGGCCGGCTCCCAGGAATACATGGCGATGGAGAAGCTCCTCGAAGTGGTGCGCAGTGAGCACTACGACCTGGTGGTACTGGACACGCCACCAACCCGCAACGCATTGGCCTTCCTGCGGGCACCCGAGCGCATGATGTCCATTCTGCAGGACAGCATCGTCAAGTGGATTGCCCCCAGCAATGGCCGGTTCTCGGCAGCACGGGCCGGCGCCATGTTGTTCGGGGTGGGCAAGCAGACCATGTTCTCGATGTTCGAACGCTTCATCGGCTCCGACGTCCTCAGCGGCATCTCCGAGTTCATCAGCTCCTTCTCCGGCCTGATCGATGGCATGCGCTCTCGTGCCGGCGAGGTGATGACCTTGCTCAGGAGCGAAGACGCCGCCTTTGTCCTGGTCGCTTCGCCCAGTAGCGTGGCCTTGTCGGAAGCTCTGTATTTCCACGACCAGCTCGCCAACTACGACATTGCCGTCCATGGGATCATCGTCAATCGCACCCGACGCGAAGTCGACGCAGATGGGTCCTCGCTCCCGGAGACTGCCTGGAAGGCAGGCTTCACGCCCTCGACTGGACAGGGACGCGACCCACTGATCGACTCTCTGTGGAATCGCTACCTCGCGGAACGCGAGCTGGCGCAACTCGATGACCGCAGCATCGCCGAGCTGCGCAGCCACTGCGGACAGGATCTACCCTTCGCGAGAATCCCTCGTCTGCAGGGAGAAGTGCACGACCTCGAAGCTCTCGCCCAGGTCGCGAGGTTGCTCAGTTCGAACTGAGCGGCAGCAGCGGCGATGGCTTGCCGACGCAGGTCACCCACAACTGGTGAGCAGCCCGAGTCGCACCCACGTGCAGGAGCCTTCGCCCCGCATCCGTTCGCGGCCAACTCGTCTCACTGACATCCAACAACACGACGTAATCAAACTCGAGCCCCTTCGCCTGGACCACATCGGTCACCTCGAAGCCAGGCTCAAAGGAGAACTCCTGGTCGCGGATGCGCTCCAGCCGCGGCAGGTCGGCGCGGCTGAGGCCCTGCCAGTACAGGTCAGCGGTCTCGGGCGTTCGACCGAGCAGAGCGACGTTGGCTTCAGGCTCGCTGTCCGCCACCGTGCGCAGAGCGTCGGCCAGGAAGGCGATGCACTCACCGTGATCCTGGAACGTGAAGAGTTCGACCTCGGCACCGTCTCGACTCACCTCCGGCTCGTCGTCCTCGGCGAGTTCGCCCAGGACCCGACGAGAGAACTCGACGATCGGACGGGTCGATCGGTAGGCAACGTTCAAGGTGTTGACGGATGTTCCCTTGACGCCGAGATGGCCGAAGAACTCCTCCCAGTTGGTGAAGCCGGCCTCCTGGAGTACGTGCTGCTGGGTGTCCCCCGCCAGCGTCATGGAGCGGCGTTGGTCGAGGCAATCCATCAACACACGCACTTCGAGGGGCGAGAGATCCTGGACCTCGTCGACGACGATGTGCCGGTAGCGAAGCGGGCGACCACGCTGCGAACCCGCGGGGAGAGCACCAACCCGAAGCTGGTAGAGGCGAAGCAACAAAGGGTCGTCTTCAGCATCCAGAAACAGGTCGGATGGCTTGCTGGAGACTCCGTCAGCATCCGCCTCGACTTCGCGCTCCTCGGGCTCGAGATAGTCGACCAGTTGGCCTACCTGCAGCGCCGTCCAACGAAGCACCCGCTGCAGTTGTGCCTCGCTGAAGGCGCCGGGCGCCCAGCGCTGCATTCCTTCGCGCAGCAATCGCTCATCACTCATCACCTGCATCCAGTCCTCGAGCACCTGGCGAGAGGTCGGTGGCGCCGGATGCTCAGCGACGTAGCTGTTGAGGATCGGCAGCAACGCCGGATGCAGTTTCAGGCGCGTAACGATGGCTGGGGTCTCGTCGGTATTCTTGCCCGGCAGGAAGGGAAACAGTCGCCTGCGCAACTGCCGAGCCCAGTAGCCGTAGGTCTTCACCGGGGTCGAGTGGACCCCCAGACCCGGGAGAAGTCGAGAGATGAAGCGGCGAAGAGCATTCCCCCAGACCACCACCAACATGCGATCGGCTCGGAAATAGCCACGGTCGCTGTAGTTTAGAAAGGCCAGCCGGTGCAGGGCGACAGTCGTCTTGCCAGAGCCTGCCACTCCCCGCACCACCACCAACTCGGCGCCTGGAGCTGAGATCACCGCAAACTGCTCCGCATCGATCAGCGCCGAGATCTCTGGCAGATGCTTGTCGACGCGGTAGCTCTCGCGCCGCTGCCGCGAATCAGAGCCCCTGTTTCCTGTCACCAGGCCGCGGACTGCGGCACCTGCACCACCTTCGAGCCGAGGCCCGGAAGTGCCCTGCCCTTGCCAGGCCTGTCCATCTCGCAGGAACAGCCCCTGGGGTGCCTGGACCCGGTTCAGAACGCCGTCGGTAATCCCCACCACCCGCCGGGCCAGAACCGTACCTTCCACCTCTCGGCCGCCAATCTCCTCGATGAAGTCGTCTCCTTCGGCGTAGCGGTAGAACAGTGCCGACACCGGGGCATGCCGCCAGTCGACAATTCTCAGCCCGTGGTCGAGGCGGGTGGCCTTACCGAGAAACACGTCCCGCACCCGGTCGTCCTGGCGCAGCCTCATGTGGGCAAAGTAGGGACTTGCGGGATCGACACCGGCCCCCCCGAGAGAGGCTCCCTGCTGCATGAGCAGGTTGCCCAGGCGCTCGTACTGGTCGATCAGTCCGGGCCGCTCATCGGTCTGGGCGGTCGGGATCTCATCCCGCAGCCGCTTCATCTCGGCGACGATGGCATCGTTGTCCAGCTGGGCTTCGGGCGCGACCTGCTTCAAGGCCTCGAGGTTTGCCGTCAGCAGCTGCTCCTCCTCGACCACGATCGGGTGAGCAGCGCTGCCACGAACCGCCGGCTGCTCAGAGTCCTGTAAGGAGTTCTCGGAAGACATGGCGCAGCAAGGTGCCAGCGCGCCGCGCCGAGGGCAAGGGACAATCTGGTTTCCGCTCAGCTTTCCTCTTGGGTAGGCAACTGTGATCCCTCTGGCTCCTGCCCAGCCAGAAAGCTCGTAATCGCCGCAGCCAGGCGTTCGGGCTGATCCTGGTGGAGCATGTGACCACTCTCGGGAATGTCGAGCAGGCGGCGGTTCCGCAAGGCACGACGGCGCTGCGGCAGGTCATCCCAGCGGTACCAGGACTCCGAGCCCGTCACCAACAGCACGGGGCAGGAAATCGCTTCCAGGAAGGGGCGGTAGGTCTCCACCTGGTAGATCTTCGGGCCCCGGACCCGGTGTTTGGGGTCATGCCGCCAGTGCCAGCTACCGTCCACCTCTCGGGCCAGCCAGCCCGCCAGTTCCAGGGCCCGCTGCTCCGTGAGCCTCGGCTGACGGACCATGAGTCTCTGCGCGACCTCGTCAAGAGAGACGAACTCGCGCGGCACACGGCGAGGCACCTCCCGCTCTTCCTTGAGCCATCGGCGCATACGCTCCGGCCCCTCGGCAACAGCCTCGTTGGGAGGTCCCAGGCCCTCGACTACAACCAGGCGCTCCACCTCATCGGGCCAGGAGCCGGTAAACAGCAGCGACACCCCACCACCCATGGAGTGTCCGAGCAGGTACAGGCGCCCCTGGCGGACCTCATCAACGACATCCCGAACGTCACGCACGTAGTCGTAAAAATTGTAGTGTCCCCCGGCAGGCAGCCAGGCCGAGTCACCGTGGCCGCGGAAGTCCATCGCAACGATGTGCAGATCGGCAGGCAGGTGCCGCACCAACGAACAAAAAGTGCCGGCACAGTCGAGGAAGCCGTGCAGAAGCAACAGCGTATCCCCGGCGCCCGACCACTCGAGAAGTCGGTGTTCGAGGCCCCCGGCAAGCACGGACCGAGACTGCGGTGCATCGTCTCTCATTGCCTAAACTTAGATCACCTCACAAGCTCGTTGTACTGGCGGACTTGCCGTGCTACCTGAGTTTTATGCTGTGTTTTGATCTGAGTGGCCCCTGGCGAGAGATGTCATTGGCCGTCGTGGATGTCGAGACCACCGGCCTCGACCCGGCCGAATGCCGCGTCATCGAAGTCGGGATCGTACGCTTCGAGCGTGGCCAGGTAGCCGAGCGCTGGGGCCAACTCATCAATCCCGGCTGCGAAATCCCCGCGAAGGTCACCGAGATCACGGGCATCACTGCCGAGATGCTCGAGGGAAAACCCAGCTTCCGTGACGTCAAGTGGGAGGTCTACGGGCGTCTCCGAGACCGTGTCATGGTGGCCTACAACGCCAGCTTCGACCACAGCTTCCTTGCCCGCGAGATGGAACTCGCCGGTCTGACCTTGCCTGATGTTCCCGTGCTCGACCCTCTCGTGTGGGCGCGGCAGCTGATGCCCAGGGAGCGAAGCCACCGCCTGGTCCGGGTCGCCGACAAGCTGGGTGTCGACCTCAGCCAGGCACACCGTGCCGAGCACGACGCCGAGGCCACCGGCAAGATCCTGTTGCGCTTCGCAGACAAGGTCCCCGTCAACCTGGGCACGCTGCTCGACGAGCAGAAGCAGTGGCGGGAAGCCCAGGAAGCCGCATTTGCAGAGCGCCGAGCCGCTCGCGCTGAAAAGACGAACGCGGCTGCCGCAGCGCGTCCCGAACCCGAGCCGCCGGACACATCCCAGGCCGCGCTGTTCGGCTGAGGGACTGTGATCCTGCCGGATTCGGGTTAAGGTTCCTCGCCGTGTCATCCGCCAACTTCCCCAGACCTCCCGAGGTCGGCGATCTGCCGACCAGCGAAGAGGACACGTTACGGTTCTGGCACCAACACAAGGTGTTCGAAGCCTCGCTGCGCAAGCCGGCACCCAAGGGAAACTTCGTCTTCTACGAGGGTCCCCCCACGGCCAACAACGTGCCTCACGTCGGCCACGCGCTGACTCGCGTCATCAAGGACCTGTTCCCGCGCTTTCGCACCATGCAGGGATACCGGGTGCAACGAAAAGCCGGCTGGGACACTCATGGACTACCGGTCGAGATCTCCATGGAAAAGGAGCTCGGCTTCAAGGACAAGAACGCCATCGAGGAGTACGGCGTCGAGCCCTTCAACCAGAAGTGCTACGAGTCCGTACGCCGCTACGAGCGTGACTGGGTCAAGGCAAGCGAGCGACTCGGGTTCTGGCTCGACTACGAGGACGCCTACTTCACCTTCACCAACCGCTACGTCGAGTCGGTCTGGTGGATCCTCAAGCAGATGTTCGACAAGGACATGTTGTACGAGGGGCACAAGGTCCTGCCCTACTGCCCACTGTGCGGAACCACCCAGTCCAGCCACGAGGTCGCGCAGGCCTACCAGGACGTCAAGGACCCGTCGGTAACCGTCGCTTTCAAGGTGCTGCCCGGGCAGCAGGTGGGCGGCGTCGCTCTCCCCGAAGACAGCTACATCACCGCCTGGACCACCACGCCGTGGACCCTGCCCTCGAACATGGCAGCCTGCGTCCACCCTGACTTTCGCTATCAACTGATCGAGTCCCAGGCCCAGCCCGGCCGCCACTACCTGCTGGCGGTAGGACTGGAAGGCCCGGTCGAAGAGCTCATCGATAACAAGCCGGTGGACCTGCGCGCGCAACCCAGCGTCGCCGAGTTCACCGGCAGCGATCTCGAAGGCCTGCAGTACGAGCCACTGTTCGCCTTCTCCGGGACAGACACCGAGGCAGCCGATGATCGCGCTGGAAACTGGTCCGTCGTGGTCGACCCCTACGTGACCCTGGAATCAGGGACCGGCATCGTCCACGTCGCGCCTGCCTTTGGCGAGGACGACCATCGAGTTGGGATGCGCTACGGGCTGACGATGTACTGCGCCCTCGAGCCAGGAGGTCGCTTCAAGGCGCACACCGGCGACTATGCGGACATGTGGTTCAAGGACGCGGACCCGGAGATCATCGGCGACCTCAAGCAGCGCGGGCTGCTGGTGCGCTCGGGTCGATACGAGCACCCCTACCCTCACTGCTGGCGACACGGCACGCCCCTTTACTACTTCGCTACTTCTTCCTGGTTCGTCCGCACGACCGCCATGCGGGAACAGTTGATCGCCGGCAATCAGCAGATCAACTGGACTCCCGCCCACATCCGCGATGGGCGCTTCGGCAAGTGGCTCGAAGGAGTGGTCGACTGGGCCCTATCCCGCAAGCGCTACTGGGGTACTCCGTTGCCCATCTGGCGCTGCGCCGACTGCAACGACATCGACTGCTTTGGCAGCTACGAGGAGTTGTTCGCCCGCGCGGGCAAGGCACTCCCCGAGAATCCTTACGATCGGGAGCAGTGGAACCCCCACCGGCCCTTTGTCGATGACATCAGCTACGCCTGCGGGCAGTGCGGCGGCAGCAAGGCTCGCGTAGTCGAGGTGATCGACTGCTGGTTCGACGCCGGCTCGATGCCCTTTGCTCAGCATCATTACCCCTTTGACGAGGAAGGGCGGCGACTCGTCGACAGCGGCGAGGCCTTTCCCGCAGACTTCATCTCCGAGGCGGTCGACCAGACGCGTGGCTGGTTCTACACACTGCACGTAATTGCGACCTTCTTGAAAGGCCGCCCCGCATTCGACAACTGCGTCGTACTCGGCCACCTGCTCGACGAGAACGGCCGCAAGATGAGTAAGAGCATCGGCAACGTCGTGGCTCCGGACGAGATCATCGATCGCTTCGGCGCCGACGCCTTTCGCTGGTTCCTGTATCGCTCCAATCCCACGCTACCCTCGCGCTTCGGACCCGGACCGGTTCGCGACAGCCTGAAGGCCTTTCTGATCCCTCTGCTCAACGCCTGGTCGTTCTTTTCGATCTACGCTGGCATCGACGGCTTCTTGCCCAATGACCGCAACCGAGCACCCGAGTTCTCGTCCCGGCCGCCCTTGGATCGCTGGATCCTCTCCCAGTTGCACACGACGACCTCTGCCGTCACGGATGACTTGAGCCAGCACCGAATCGTGCCGGCCACCGAGGCGCTGGAGACCTTCATCGAGGCACTCACCAACTGGTACATCCGTCGTTCCCGGCGTCGCTTCTGGAAGTCCGAAGCCGACAGCGACAAGGCCGCCGCCCACTGGACCCTGTACGAAGTGCTGACCACCCTGGCCACGCTGATCGCGCCGTTCACCCCCTATCTCGCGGAGCAAATGCACCAGGGCCTGGTACGGCCCTTTCGCAAGGACTCGACGATGTCGGTGCACCTCGACGAGTGGCCCGAGGCTGACCCCTCACAGGTCGACTCCGCGATCGTCGAACGCATGGCGGCTGCCCGCCAGGCGGTCACCCTCGGTCATGCAGCCCGGCAGAACGCCTCGCTGGGCGTTCGCCAGCCCCTGGCATCCGCCACCATCGTGACGGTAAGCGCAGGGGTCCTACGCTCTCTGCAGGACCCCGAGACACGCACCGTAGTCTGCGAGGAACTGAACGTACGCAGCCTCGATTTCGCGCAAGACCGCGGCACCTACGTCACCTACCAGGTAAAGCCGAACTTCCGAACCCTTGGCAAGAGGCTCGGCAAACAGATGCCCGCCCTCGCGAAGGCTGTCGCTGGTCTCGATGCTGCGGTCGCGGTGGCCCGTTGGGAAAGCGACAGACAACTCGAGGTAACCCTCGAAGACGGCTCGGTCGTACCACTCACCGGCGAGGACCTCGAGGTTCGCATTCAACAACGCGAAGGAACCGCGTCCGCCTTTGACGAGACCGTGCTGGTGGCAATCGACACCGAGATCAGCGAAGAGCTGCTTCGCGAGGGCGTCGCTCGCGAGGTGATCAACCGCATTCAGGCTCTGCGCAAGGAACTCAACCTCGCCTACGACGACCGGATTTCACTATCGTGGGATGGTGGACCTGCCGTCGTCGACGCACTGCAGTACCATGAGCAACTGGTTGCTAGCGAAGTGCTCGCGGTGCAGTTCCAGCGTTGTGAGGGCTTGCAGGTCACCAAGGCAGACAGTGTCCGCGGCGAACCGCTGGCAATCCAGGTGGAGATCGCATCCCAGTGAGTGAAGGCGACGACAAGGCAAAGACGAGCCTGCTGCCCGACGAGGTACTCACTGCCGATGTGCGCGCTGAAGTAGAAACCATCGAAGACGATGGCATCGAGGCGGCCGCCATGGCCCATCGGATCGATGGCTACACGGACAAGCCCATCACCCTCGACGTACCCTCGTTGGCCCCTGATGGTGCCACTGGTTCCATCGATCTGGACACAGCGTCGATACCCGTAGAGCCCGGCCCGTCTCCTGTGGACACCAGCTCGGTGCCCGCCGACACCGGCTCCTTCTCGCCGGATGCGGATCACCGCACCAATACCGTCGGCAGTAGCAGCGTTCCGATCCGGGCCGCCGACAGCCATGTCGCGGTACGCGACCCGCTTCGTGCCTACATGGCAGAGGTATCACGCTACGACCTGCTGACCGTCGAAGAAGAAGTGTCGCTCGCCGAGCGCTACCAGGAACACGGTGACCCACAGGCTGCCTACAAGCTGGTGACCGCCAACCTCAGGCTGGTGGCGAAGATCGCCTTCAAGTATCGGCGCTACTACAAGAACGTCCTCGACCTGATCCAGGAAGGCAACATCGGCCTGATGAAAGCGGTCCAGCGCTTTGACCCCAACCGGGGCGTGCGCCTGAGCACCTATGCCCGCTACTGGATCCAGGCCTACGTCATGTACTTCCTGTTGGCCAACCACCGCATCGTCAAGGTCGGCACTACCCAGGCCAAGCGCAAGCTGTTCTACAACCTCAACAAGGAGACCAAGCGGCTGCGCAACATGGGCTTCGATCCGACGCCGCAGCGCATCGCTGAGAGTCTCGACGTCGACGTCAAGGACGTCATCGAGATGAAGCAACGCATGTCCTCACCGGACGCAAGCCTCGATGCGCCCGTGGGGCAGGAAGACGACCGAACCCTCGGACAGACCATTCCATCCCATGGCCCCGACCCCGACGACGAGGTCGGCGAGGCGGAGATGATGCACCTTGTCGGCGGTGCGATGCGGGCCTTCGGCGCGACCCTCGAAAACGAGCGCGAGTTGATCATCTGGCACCAGCGACTCATGTCGGAAGACCCACTTACCCTGGAAGAGATCGGCCAGGAGTTCGACCTCACCCGCGAGCGAGTACGCCAGATCGAGGCGGGCATGAAGCAGAAGCTGAAGTCCTTTCTCCTCGACAAGCTCGGAACCGAAGTCGAACTTTCGGTGGAAGGTCACTGAGGCCAACACGTGCAATACCGAGGCCTTGAGCTCGACCCCTTCCAACAAGAGGCCATCGAGCATGCACAGAATCAGCGTAGTGTGCTGGTTTCCGCACCCACCGGCACGGGCAAGACCATCATCGCCGACTACATCGTCGAGCAAGCGCTGGGCGAGAAAAAGAGCGTCATCTACACCGCGCCCGTAAAGGCACTATCCAACCAGAAGTTCCGCGACTATTGCGGCCTGTACGGCGCGGACAACGTCGGCCTGATCACCGGCGACCTGGTCATCAACCGGGATGCGCCGCTGCGCATCATGACCACCGAGATCCTGCGCAACATGTTGCTGACGGGCGAGAGCCTGGACCACCTGAGCTACGTGATCATCGACGAGATTCACTTTCTCGACGATATCGAGCGCGGCACGGTCTGGGAGGAAGTCCTCATCTACCTCCCGCCGACAGTAAACATCCTCGGACTCTCCGCAACACTGGCCAACATCCGCGAGTTTGCTGACTGGCTCACCCATGTCCGCGGCACTCAGGTCGAAGTGGTGGTCAGCGAGCACCGACATGTGCCCCTGGACGTCTACCTCGCCAACCGAGACGCCGGAGCCTGCAACATCACCCGCTACGAGCACCTGCAACGACGATGGGTTCAGGTCGCCAAACAAAAGAGCAATGAAATCAGAAAGTCCCGGGACAAGGAACGTCGGGGACGGGGAGGGCGCCGGCGGGGAGGGCGGCGCGCTTCGCGGCGGCTGACCCTGCCGGGACAGGCAGAAACCAGGCACTACGAGATCGTCAAGATGCTCGGCGAGCCCTTCAGGCCACTGCTCTACTTCGTGTTCTCGCGAAAGATGAGCGAACAGTTCGCTCGGGAACTCAACCGGCGAGGGCCTGGGGACGGCTTCACGAACGACGACGAGAAGCTGCTGATCAAGGCACGGATCGACCAGTTCGACGAGGACTTCGTCAAGGTCATGACCTCTGAGCAGGAGGACATGTACCTCAAAGGCATCGCCTATCACCACGCGGGGCTGCACGTCGGCCTCAAGGGCTTTGTCGAGGAGCTCTACGAGAAGCGCCTGATCAAGGTGCTCTACTGCACGTCCACCTTTGCCCTGGGGATCAACATGCCGGCGCGCTGCGTGTGCTTCCAGAGTCTACGTAAGTACGACGGCCGCGGCGTAGTCCCCCTGACCGTGCGTCAGTTCATGCAGAAGGCTGGCCGCGCCGGTCGGCGAGGGCTCGACGACGTCGGCTACGTGGTGATTCTCCAGGAGTTCGCAGACTTCGAGCGCGACCAGGAGGCTATTCGAGCCTACATTGGCGGCCGCCACGAACAGGTTCGGTCGGCCTTCAACCTCAGCTTCAACTCGGTAGTGAACCTACTGGCCCGCCACGAGCGCAACCTCGACGACATCCGAGACGTCATCAACAAGAGCTTTCTCAACTTCCACTTCCTGCAACGGGCACAGCGCGACTCTCAGCGCCTCGAAGACATCCGCCGTTCCCTGGTTCGCGACCAGTGGGATCCCGAGCAGGAGGGTGCTCCACCGCCACCGAAGGCCCTGAGCGGCCGGGCAAAGAAGTACCGCAAGCTGAAAAAGCTCATGGGACGTGATCAGGACAGGGTCTTCAAAGACTTCTCACGCAAGGTCGAGCTCCTGCAGGGCATTGGCTACCTGCAAAAAGACCTCAGCTTCAACGCCGGAGCACAGGTCCTGCAGCACCTGCAGATCGAAGAGATCTTCTCCTCCGAGATCGTGCTCCTGGGCATCCTCGACAGCCTCGAACCCGAGTTGATCTTCGCGGGCCTGTGTGCCCTGTCGAACACCTTCTCCCGCACGGTCGAGGTACGCGAGCGGCCGCGAGGCACCGCCGCGAAGCTGGCCAAAGCACTACGCGCTGTTCGCTACGGCGAGGCCGTCCGTACCTGCGAGCACGCCATCGGCATCCCAGTCACCTTCACGCCGGAGATGATTCCCTTCGGCTTGGGCTGGTACCAGGGCAAGACGCTGTCCGAGTTGATGCTGATGATCGACAGCGCCAACGACGTCTCCGGCGACCTGGTGTCCGCATTCCGGCGAACCAAGGACCTGTGTAATCAGTTGCGCCGCGTGTATTCAGAAGATCCCTACATGTCGGAGAAGTTGCGTGAGATTGCCAAGACCGTCTCCCGAGATGAAGTCGAAGTGGTTGGCTGAGAACCCTTTGCTATGAAGCTGGTCGCGATCCACGGTCTACCGACCTCGCCCCGACTCTGGGAACGTCTCCAACTGCCGCCAAACTGGACGCTACACGCTCCCGAAGTGCCCGGACTCGGCGCTGATGGAACACCGGCCGATTGGAGCCTCGAAGAGTGTGCCAGGCAGCTGGCGCCGACGGCCCGAGACGCCGACCTCCTGATCGGCCATGACCTGGGCGGTGTGCTCTGCGCGATGCTGGCACAGCCCGGGCAGGGAGTGGTGCTTTCGGGAACGGCGCTGGGCCTGTATTGGTCGGCGATCCGAATGACGGCTCTCCCGAAGGTGCACCGTTGGTTCTACGAACGACACGCAGGGCGCCGGTTCCTGGCCGCTGGTTGTCTTCCAGAGCATGCCGGTTCACTGCTCGAGGTCTTCGGCGACCATGGTCCGGGCTGGCCGCAGCGAATGCGCCGCATTGCCCTGGCGATGAAGCCCCCCCGAGATCTCGCCCGACGGCTACGCTCCTGTGGGGTCCGGCTGATCTGGGGCAAACGAGACCCGTGGTATCCCCAACGAATCGCCCGTGCGGTCCAGCGAACTACAGGTGGGCAGTTGCACTGGCTGAACTGCGGCCACTTTGCCCCGTGGGAAGACCCCCGCGGCTTCACCGCCATCCTGACGGGCCGAGAGCAGGCCGACTAGAGCTTCTTGGCCGCCGCCAGCATCTCCTCGAGGATGTCGCCCGTGCCGCCCTTCTGAAAAGCCCGCACGATCCACGTCGGGACACGGCCACCGGGGTCATAACGCAGCGAGTATTCCACCTTGTTGATGCCATCCTTACCCGGCCGCACAAGCCAGTGACCGTCATTCAGCGGTACGTCAATCCGGCCCTCGACCAGCGGCTCCTGCTTGTCGGACCGGGCCCAGCTGACCTTGTAGCCGCCACCGGCCAGGTCCTCGTGACTGAATGTCAGGGTGATCTGCCGATCCGAGATGCCATCGGCCTGGTGAACCTGCAACACCCGCCCATCGGCCAGCACCTCGCTCTGGACGACCGAGCTCAGATACTCATCGTGATTAGCGACGTTCTTGAAGGCTGCCTTGAGCTTGTCGATGGGCACCTTCCAGTCGCACGACGCGATGACCAGGTTGTTGCCGTCGGCGTCACGATCTCCGACGGTGATGTCACAATCCACTCGCTTGCCGACGGACTTGCGACTACCCGCCTGGACATCGACCAGAAAGGACACCTGCAACAGGGCAACGAGCAACAAGAGCAAGAGGTCCTTCATCATGATTCTCCTTCTGGGGGCTGCGCTTCGCCAGCCTCCACCTGGGACTTGAGACGAGCAATCTCGGTCATAACCTCATCAATAATCGCCTGGGCAAGAGGCCCATCCAGCGGCTGGTCCCAGTATTGACTCAGGTCCATCGGCGGGCCGAAGGCAATCAGCGCCTTGCCCGCATTGAGTCGGGGCAGAATGTGACCGCTGGGCCACTGATCCTCGAAACCGCGGACGTACGTAGGCAGGACCAGCGAGCGCGCGTGGTGCACGATCATCCCGACGCCGCGCTTGCCCGGCAGCAACTCTCCATCGGGACTTCGCGTACCTTCGGGGAACAACAGCACGTTCTTCCCCGACTTCAGCAGGTCTTCCATCAGCCCAACCGCTTTCATGTCGCGCTCGCCGCGACGCACGGGAAAGGTATGTACCGCCGTCGCCAACTGCCAGAAGAAAGCCACCAGCCAGCCCTTGTAGAACTCGGCTTTCGATGGGAACCAGAACGAACGAGGGTACAGGTACGCAGCAATCACCGGCGCCTCGGCCTTGGAGATGTGATTGCACAGCAAAAAGAAGCCAGTACCCTTTGGCGGCACGTTCTCCTTGCCCCGAATCTCGACACCATGCTTCCAAAAGAAAACACAGTAGACAAGGAAAGCCAGGGGCCCCGCTACGACCCTGTAGATGAGGTTCGAGATGCCGAGGCGCACAATGGCGACCTCCAGCGACAGGACGAAATCAACCACACGTCGGTTGTATCGAGGTCGGCGGCTGGCACTCGCTGGCTCCGGCATGTGGGGGGTTATACTGCGCCCCGAGTCGCTACGAAAGCCTCGCCATAGATCCCCACGGCAAATTATGCGTTCACTTTTCAGCAGCCTTCGTTCCATCGCACCGTTTCTGTTCAGCGAGAGACCGGCCCTTGCGCTGACCCGATCTCTGCGCGAGGTGCGCAGCAGTAGCACTCCGAGTGAGGGGTTCAGCGTCGAGCAGAGCCAAAGTGGCCTGCTACTGCGCGGCCACCTCGACCACGTGGAACTCAACGGCACGCACCTGGCAGAGTGCGACCTGCGCGGGCTGCAGCTGGACTCCCTCACCTTCGCCGGCGGCCACTGGTCTCGAAGCAACCTGCGCGGAATTCAGTTCGGCCGAGTCGAAGCGACTGGCAGCACCTGGACGATCCTGGACTTGGAGTCCGCAAGCCTGCAGGGCTTCCACGCCGACGAAAGCCACCTCTCTGTATTGTCGTTGCGTGACTCGCGCTGCAGCGACAGTTCGCTGGTGCGGACATCGATCGTACTGTGCGATCTCAGCGGCGCACAGTTGACCCGAGTGGACCTCAGCGAGTCGCGGCTCGAGGGTTGCGACTTCCAGGGGGCAGTACTCGAGACGGTCTCGTTTCGGGGCGCGGACCTGCGTAGTTGCCTGTTTACCGAGGCATGGTTCACTGACGTCAACTTCAGTGACGCGCAGGTTGCTGGAGCAGACTTCCGCCGCGTGGGCGGCCTCAGCGCCGAGCAGATCGCCAATCTAAAGGAGCGAGGAGCCCGCACCGGCGGTGGTCTCTTCTACCGGCTCTGGGCAAGGCTTCTGGCTCGTAAGCCAGGACCAGCACCGCACCGCCGGGTGCTCCGCGCAGTAGCCATCACCTGGGCCACGCTGGCCCTGATGGTGCCCAGCCTGTTCTTCCTGAGGGCGATCCTGCACCCCATAGACCCGGAGTCACCCCCGTCCTACGAAGACGAGTAGCCGGACACGAGCAAAGCTCACTCCCCGCCACCAAGCAGAAGCGGCGGAGCCATTCTGGCCCCGCCGCTTCTTTCAGGTGTTCCATCGGGCTCCCGAAGGAGCCCTCAGACAATCGCTATTGCGGGTTGAAAGTAATCACCCACACAGCCTGTCCGCCGTAGGCACCATCGAGGTCGATGCCCGTGTGCGGATTGTCGTTGGGGTTCTTGAACAGCTGCCAGTAGCCGTACCAGTTGGAGGTACCACCCGCGTTCGCGGCCACGGCCTCGAGGCCGGAACCCTCGGCGAGGGTGCCCTTCTGGTTGTCGACGTAACCGGCGTGGGTGAACTCAAGCTCGTACTCTTCCCAGGTAGCCCTCATCTCCTCTGCGGAGTAGCCGCCACCTTCAGCAAGGTCGAGGCCGAGGCTCTCCATGGAGTCAGCATCAACCAGCGCCATGGACAGGAAGTCACCGTAGCCATCGGGTGCAGCCGTCAGCATCGCGGTACCAAAGTCCGCCTCAGCGGCCGCCAGCACTGCCGGGTCGCAGGCCTCGTCGTCAGCCGTGGGATCCGAGATGTCCTGGAGACTCGCCTGGTCGAATTCCAACAAGCCAGTGCAGTTGTTGCAACCATCAGCAACACCGAAGCCAAAGTTGCCGGTTCCGGTCAAACGAATGGTCTGGCGGCACTGCAGGATCTGGCTCTGGTAGTCAGTCCAGTAGGAGAAGGTGTAATCGACCGTCACGATGGAGGCGTCGTCGTCATCACCGGCGCTGTCGTCGTCGTCACCGGCGGTGTCGTCGTCGTCATCCCCTGCGCTGTCGTCGTCATCCCCTGCGCTGTCGTCGTCATCACCGGCACTATCATCGTCGTCACCGAGCGGAGTGCTGTCGTCGTCGTCGCCATTGTCGCCGGCGCTGTCATCGTCGTCGCCCGCCGCGGGCGCCACCGAAGTCAACTGGAGTGCGAAGGTCAGACCGTTGAAGTCGAAATCGTCATCGTCGTCGTCGTCGTCGTCGTCATCGTCATCGTC
>CAZBDA010000018.1:0-25936 GCA_964490445.1 uncultured Rickettsiales bacterium
CGACGACAGCGGCGACGACGACAGCGGCGACGACGACAGCGGCGACGACGACAGCGGCGACGACGACAGCGGCGACGACGACAGCGGCGACGACGACAGCGGCGACGACGACAGCGGCGACGACGACAGCACGCCGCCAGGACAGGCGGTTCGCTTCGTGGCAATGGGGGACACCGGCGAAGGCAATACTGCCCAGTTCGAGGTCGCATCGGTGCTCGAGACGGTCTGCGCAAGCCAGGGCTGTGACTTCGTGATCCTGCTCGGCGACAATTTCTACGACATCGGCGTCGACAGCGTCACCGACCCACAGTGGGACAGCAAGTTCGAGACTCCCTACGCCAACATCAACCTGCCTTTCTACCCGACCCTGGGAAACCACGACGGTGGCGATGATTTCCTCGGCGGCACCGGAATCAACGTCGACCAGGGAGACAACCAGGTCGCCTACACCAGCGCGGGCTCCTCGCCGCTACCCTGGACGGGTGCGACGACCAAATGGAAACTTCCGTCACGCTGGCACAAGCACAACCACGGACCCGTCGACATGTTCGTCCTGGACACCAGCGAGATCTTCTTCGACGGGCTTCACATCCCATTCTTTACCGCCGACTTCGGCGACCTGGTAGACGACCAGGAGGCCTGGCTGCAAGGAGCTCTGTCGACGTCCACCGCCACCTGGAAGATTGCCTACGGACACCATCCTTATCTGTCCAACGGTCCGCACGGAAACGCGGGCTCCTACGATGGAGTCAGCGCGATTCCCTATGCCAACGGAGGCGAGATCGAAGACTTCGTCAACGCCCACCTGTGCGGCAATGTCGACCTGTACCTGAGTGGGCACGACCATAGTCGGCAGTGGCTGTCGGACACCTGCAACGGCACCGCCTTCATGGTGTCCGGCGCAGGCGCGAAGACCACCGATTTCGAGGGCAACAACCCCACCTACTGGCAGGATGACAGCACCGAGGGCTTTGCCTGGTTCGAGATCATCGGCAACACCATGACCGTGCAGTGGTGGGACCGAAACGGAAACATGAACTACGACGGAGTAATCACGAAGTAGACAAGCTCCGCAGGTCCGTCCGCTGGACTCTGCTACCCTCCCGGCCATGTTCGCTCGCGTCCTGATAGCCAACCGGGGGGAGATTGCGCGGCGCGTGATCCGCGCTTGCGCTGAGTTGGCCATCGAGTCCGTGGCGGTGTACTCCGAGCCAGATCGCGACGCGCCCTTCGTGCGCGAGGCCGACCACCGGGTCTGCATCGGGCCAGCCAGAGCGTCCGATTCCTACCTGAACATGGAGGCGATCCTGGCGGCTGCCGAGCAGAGCCACAGCCAGGCAATCCACCCCGGCTACGGCTTTCTGTCCGAGAATGCCTTGTTCGCGCAAATGGTCTTGCAGCAACGACTGGGTTGGATCGGCCCGCCGCCATCGGTGATCCGGACCATGGGGGAGAAGGCCTCGGCAAAAGCGGCGGCGAAGGCAGCCGGACTGCCCGTAGTGCCCGGATCCGCGGGGCTGCTCGCCAACCTCGACGAGGCGCTGTCGCTGGCCGAAGACATGGGCTATCCCGTACTGCTGAAAGCCGACGCCGGCGGAGGCGGGCGAGGCATGCGCAAGGCCGAAGAGCCGGACGAACTCCGCACAGGCTGGGAAGAGGCGCGGCGCGAAGCCGCCTCTGCGTTCGGTAGCGACGCCATGTACCTGGAGAAGTACCTCCCTGCTGCTCGCCACATAGAGTTCCAGGTACTCGCCGACCGTTGGGGCAACGCCATCCACCTGTTCGAGAGGGAGTGCTCCATTCAGCGCCGCCACCAGAAACTCCTCGAGGAAGCACCGTCTGTCGCGTTGAACGCACAGCGTCGTGACGAGATGGGTGCTCTCGTTGCAGAGGCGACGGCAAGCATGGGCTACGTCGGCGCTGGCACGGTCGAGTTTCTGCTCGACGCGGCCAGCGACGAGTTGTACTTCATCGAGATGAATACCAGGCTGCAGGTAGAACACCCGGTCACCGAGGCTATCACCGGCATCGACCTGGTACAGGCGCAGATCCGCATCGCTGCCGGCGAGCGGCTGTGGCTGAGCCAGCAAGACCTGAGCATCGACGGGCACGCCGTGGAGTTGCGCCTGAACGCCGAGGATCCGGACCAGGACTTCCGCCCCTGCCCCGGACCCATCGAACGCTTCTACATTCCCGAGCCCACCGATCCTGCCTGCCGACTACGCATCGACGCTGCCGTCGACGAGGGCAGCGTCGTCTCTCCCTACTACGACTCGATGATCGCCAAGATCATCGGCTGGGGCCCCGACCGACAGGCAGCCATCTCGACCTGCCGCGAGGCACTCGATCACATGGAGTTCGAGGGAGTGCCCACCACCGCAAAGCTGCACGCAGATGTACTCGGGGCGCCGGACTTCGCGGCCGGCAGGCTCCAGGTAGGCATCATCCCCGGTCGTCCCGACCTCAGCTCAGCAGCGCCCGCCAAAGGAAATCCCTGACATGGCCAAAGTCCTCCTCCAACCGATCGGGCAACCGCGTGAGCGGGCCCTCGACGATGCCACCTTCGACCGCCAGCAGGAGGCCATGCTGCAGCGGAGCGAGGGGATCATCAAAGCCCGCGAGGAGATCCGAGACGGCTGGGGTGACGAGGGCAGGGAACGAGTCCACCGCAAGGGCAAGATGACCACCTGGGAACGCCTCGATGCGCTCCGCGACGAGGGTGCGCCACTGCTGGCCGTTGGATCCCTGGTCAACTACGGCGAGACCTACGGTGAAAAAGCCAAGACCTCGCCCGGGGCCGGCATCGTGACCGCATTCACCCGGGTCGAAGACCGGTGGGTCATGATCATCGCCAACGACAACACTGTCGCCAACGGCTCCTGGTGGCCGCGTACCCCCGAAAAGATTCAACGCGCCCAGGAGATGGCCCGGAAGATGCGTATTCCAGTCCTCTACCTGGTGGACTGCTCCGGTCTGTTTCTACCCGAGCAGGCCAGGACCTTCCCAGGTCCTCGGGGAGCCGGCCATATCTTCAAGATGAACTCGCTGCTCTCGTCCGAAGGAGTCCCACAGATCGCCGGCGTGTTTGGCGACTGCATTGCCGGGGGCGGCTACATGCCCATCATCTCCGACAAGGTCTATATGACCGAGCAGGCCTACATGGTCATCGCCGGCGCGGCCCTCATCAAGGGCGCCAAGAGCCAGTCTATGACCAGCCACTCCATCGGCGGGCCGGATATCCACGTGGGGGTGTCGGGCTGCGCCGACTTCCGAGTTCCCGACGACGAGCACTGCATCGCTTCGATCCGCCGCGAAGTTGCCTCTCTACCGAGTTCGGCGGTGCCTTACTACCGCTACGGACTCGAAGCAGCCGAGCCGCGTTTTCCGACCGAGGAACTGACGGGGCTGCTGCCTGCCGACCACCGGGTGGCCTACGACGTACGCGAGGTCATTGCGCGACTGGTCGATGATTCTCTGTTCTGGGAGTTCCTGCCCGACACTGGCTGCGAGGTAGTCACGGGCATCGCCCGCGTCAGCGGCCTGTACGTCGGGATCCTCGCCAACCAGAGCGGTCTTATCGCTGACCCGGACCACGAAGGCGCCAGCAAGCCGGCTGGCATCCTGTATCGCCGTGGCATCGCCAAGCTCGCTACCTTCAGCCGCGCCTGTAACGATGACGGGATCCCGCTGCTGTGGCTTCAGGACGTATCAGGCTTCGACATTGGTCCCGAGGCAGAACGACACGGCCTGCTGGGATACGGTAGTTCGCTCATCTACGCCAACTCCACCAACACCGCCCCCATGGCAACGGTGCTACTGCGCAAGGCGAGCGGTGCCGGCTACTACGCACTGGCAGGCCTGCCCTATGACCCGGTGCTGCAGTTGTCGACGCCGGTGACCCGCCTGTCGGTCATGGAAGGTCGCACTCTCGCCATCGGCACCTTCGGCGCCCACCTCGATGAAAACTTCGAGATCGCCAGCGATGACCCGGCCGAGCGTGCCGACCTCGAAGCTGGCATGAAGGCCGTCGAAGAGCGCATCGAAAGCGACATGGAGCCGCTCGAATCGGCCCGCCGGATGGACACTGACGAGGTTGTGCTGGTCGCCGAGTTGCGTGAACGCCTGGTGGCTTGGGCAGAGATGAGCTACCAGAGCTCGGGCTACCGGCGAGTCAAGAATCCGCGGATCTGGAGCCTCCATGACCTGCAGGTTCTCACGGAAAACTAGCGCCGTGGAATCTCTGAACGCAGGCAGTCACCCGGGCAATGACGGCGTACTCCGACTGAGCTGTCCCGGCGTCGGTAGGTTCCGCACCTGCCACGAGCCCGGCGAACAGCTGGATCCGGGCGCTGTGCTGGGGACACTGAGAGTCCTCAATCGCATCTACGCTATCTGCATCCCCGAGGGGAGCAGCGGTTGCGTGGTCGAGAGCATCGGCGCCGGCCTGCATGACGTGGAGTACGGGACCCCCCTCGCCTCGCTGGCTAGCAACGGCGTGGACACCAGAGACCGCAAAGAACAGAGTTCAGCCAGCAGCGAGGCCACCGAGGAACTGATCCGTAGCCCGATCGACGGGATCTTCTACGCCTGTCCCGAGCCAGGTGCTCCGCCGTTTGTCGCAGTAGGGAGCCGCATCCGCGCGGGACAGGTCATCGGCCTCATCGAGGTAATGAAGACCTTCAACCCGATTCGATGGCAGCCCGACACGAAAACCGAAGCTCTGGTGCTCCGAGCCGAAGTACAGGACCAGCAGGAAGTGTCCCGTGGACAGGTCCTGCTGGCCCTGGAGAACTCCGACTAGAGGACAGCGCTCCTCAGCCCCCGGCGGAGTCGTCGTCGCCGGCAGAGTCGTCGTCGCCGGCAGAGTCGTCATCGCCGGCAGAGTCGTCGTCGTCGTCGCCAATGGAGGATTCATCGTCGTCGTCGCCGATGGACGAGTCGTCGTCGTCGTCGGTGGAGGAGTCGTCGTCGTCGCCTGTGGACGAGTCGTCGTCGTCGCCGATGGACGAGTCGTCGTCGTCAGACTGCGGGTCGCAGGCTGGAACGGCAATCATCGCGAGCAATAGGAAAAGCAGTGCAAGTAGACTTGGTTTCATGATCAGGCCCTTTCTCTAGCCGTGTTCGTACCTGACCATTGAATCCTGGAATCAGGGAAATGCCTCGGGCCGCCTTGCTCACGTGCACCAGCGCTCCCGTGCGGGCACACGCCAACCCGGGCAGCTAGTAGCCTGCTGCTCTGTCTCGACCGATGCAGGGTGTCGCGAATCAAGCTAATCTTGGCGGCAATGACACGCCTGTTGGCAATCAGTGGCTATCACTTCGGGGTCTCGTACGAGATCGCCGGGATGACGACCATCGGTCGGGCGTCCAGTTGCAGCATCCAATTACTCGACGAAAAGGTGAGCCGCACCCACTCGATCGTTCGGCAGTTGGATACCGAGTTCAAAGTCGAAGACGCAGGCTCCTCCAACGGCACCGGCGTAAACGGCGAGCGAATCGCTGGCCCCAGGCTCCTGCGAGCCGGCGACGAAATTGGTATTGGCGTCAACCGACTGCTGTTCGACCCTGCAATGCAGATTCTCCGCGACACCTGCGGCACCGGTGCAGTCATCCTCGCCGCCCGCGCCGGCTACGCAGACTCGATTCCTCCCTCGGGCCCGCCCGCGGAGGGCAGTCTGCCCGATGGCGGCATCGATACCCTGCTGGAGCGCCTGGCGCAGGAAGCAAGCGACCCCAATCAGAAGGGTCGGCCGGCAGCTCTGCTGGGCGCGCTGGTGGAGTCACTCGGCGGTACGGAAGGCTGCCTGCTGCGCAACGCCAGTCACCGCGAGCAACCCTCGTCTGTCGTGACCCATCCAGCGGGAGCCAACGTCACGCTGCCCCGTGAGCTCATCGAGTCGGTACTCGAAGACGGCGCCACAGCGACCACCGGCAGCTTCCTGTTGCGCTTCATGGTTCCCGAAGGGGAGAGAGCCAGTATGCGCGCCGAGGCAGGCTCGTCCGTTGCAATTCCGATCCGCTTCGGTGAGAAGACCACGGGGATCGTATACGTGGCGGTCCCGCGGCAAAACGCCCTGGGCACGATCGAGAGAGAGGTCCTCGAGTCGGTAGTGTCGCTATCGTTCGGACCACTTCTCGATGGCGACCCGCTGCTCCTACGCATCGGCGCCGGAGCCGAGAGCCTTGAGAGCCCGGTGGCCAGAAGTCCCGCGATGCAAGAGATGCTCACCCACATTGACCGGGTCACTTCGATCCAGGCGCCGGTGCTGCTGGTCGGGGAGCACGGTACTGGCAAGGCCTTTCTCGCCCGCTACGTGCACCTTCAGGGTGCACGCGCCAAGGGCCCCTTTGTCTCCATTCATACCAGCAGCCTGCCGAATGGCGCCGAGGAAAGCCTGCTGTTTGGACACGAGCGAGGCGCCTTCAGCGGTGCCTCCGACCGCCACATTGGCTTCATGGAAAGGGCGACGGGCGGCACACTGCTGTTCGACGAGGTGGACCAGTTGAGCCTTGCTCTGCAGGTGCGTCTGCTGCGGGCCCTGCAGGAAGAGCGGATTCACCGCCTGGGCGCTACCCGTCCGATCCGACTGGATCTGCGCTTCATCGCTGGTGCAGAGCGGGATCTACGAGCGATGGCGAAGGAAGGCAGTTTCCACGCGGAGCTCTACCGCATGATCGCACCCCACACCGTGCATCTTCCCGCGCTGCGTGACCGCCAGGCGGACATCGAGCCCCTGGCTCGCCGCTTCATGGCCCGCTTCAGCGCCCGCACAGGGGCCCGCATGACGGGCTTCACCAGCGAGGCACTGCAACTGCTCGAACAGCACACCTGGAAGCGCAACGTGCGCGAACTCCAGGACCTGGTCAACCGGGTCACGGTTCGGGCCCGGGGAAGCCGCATCGAGCGAGACGACATTGCCCGTGAACTAAGCGCAATGGCCGGACAAACCGATGCGCAGGCAAGGGGGGATACCGCGTCCATCGCCGAACTCGAGAAGGAGCGGATATCGAGAGCCCTCGACCGCAGCGAGGGAAAACGGGGACAAGCGGCGCTGTTGTTGGGAACGACCCGACCAGTCATAGACCGCCTGATCGCCCAGTACGAACTCGAACCGACGCTCGCCAGCAACACCGACCCCAACCTCTAGGGCCCCGGATGCCGGCCCGTCCAGTCGCTCAGGGGCAGGTGGCGCCGCAGCTCACGTAGGCGTCGACGCAGGACTGGAACCAGCCGCCCGTTGCCGGATCACCCGAGCAGCAATCCGCAAGCGCGCTGCAGGCATCGTTCACACAGCTGCTATCGAGACACAGGGTGTAGGTGTTCTGGTCTCCACCAGGGCTGCAGCAGAAGTCGGTGCAATTGGGGTCGAAGCCACAGTCCGAGTCGGCGCAGTCGATGTCACCATCGCCGTCATTGTCGACGCCGTCATCACAGCACTCGCCACAAGGACAGATGGTGGCGCAGTCGGGGTCGGCGCAGTCGACCTGACCATCGACATCGTTGTCGATGCCGTCGGCACAGTCGCTCTCCGAAGAGGTCGCGGCAGTGGCCGTGAACATGAGGGTGGCCGGTATGTCATCCGCGCTGGGATAGAAACCGTCGGCACCCGCACCAGCGCTACCGTCGACGTTGAGTCCATCGTGGAACAGTTGCACTTCGGCGGTATAGGACAGCCCCGCCTGGGGAGCGAAGATGAGCTCCCGCTCGTGGAAAAGCAGTGGGCTGATGGAGCCCGAAGTGCCACCCGAGATCAAGAATACTGTGCCGTTGCCTGGGAAGTTGACCTGGATCTGCAGGCTCCACAGCACGAAACCTTCACTGCCGTTGTGCAGTCGAAACGGGAGCGTCGCGGCCTGTCCGGTCGACAGCGGCGGGAAGGCTGTTCCCTGGGGAGCACTTAGCGACATCGCCCCAGCCGTAGCGGTATCGTCGTCGCCCGGCCCTCCGGTGTCGTCGTCACCGGTGTCATCGTCACCGGTGTCATCGTCGCCCGGTCCACCGGTGTCGTCGTCGCCTGGTCCACCGGTGTCGTCATCGCCCGGCCCACCGGTGTCGTCGTCGCCCGGCCCACCGGTGTCGTCGTCGCCCGGCCCACCGGTGTCGTCGTCACCGGTGTCGTCGTCGTCACCTGAGGTGTCGTCGTCGCCACCGGCACTGTCGTCGTCGCCGAACACATCATCGTCACCGAAGACCGTGTCATCATCACCGACGCCACCCCCGCCACTTCCGGGCCAACTGAAACAGCCGGCAAGAAGCACGAGCACAGCAGGGAGCGCGAGGGAAAAACGCACCGACGGGGCCTCAGCGAACATTTCGCTAGCTTAGGGTCTCTACCCGTTCCTTGCGAGAGACGATATCCGTAATGCGGATGCCTAGCCGCCCCTCGATGTCCACGACCTCGCCGCGAGCAAGGACACTGTCATTGACCACGATGTCGAGAGCTTCATCGGCGCCCTGATCGAGTTCCAACACGGAATTCTTGTCGAGGCGCAGTAGCTCCCTGATCAGGATGCGAGTCTGGCCCAATCGAACCTGGACCTCCAGGGGCAAGTCCAGGATCATGTCGAGGTTCTGGCCCTCTTCGGCGCCTTCTGCGCCCTTGTCAGGAGACAGGTGGAATGGCTTGCGCATCGTGAGTCAGTTCCTTCCGATCACTTCGGCGATCCGAAGTGCCTTGTTTCCGTTTCTACTTCCCGGCACGCCCAGTAGCTTCGGCACGCCTTGAACATGGGCTACAGCCCTCTTCTTGCCCTCGAGAAAGACGACGTCTCCCTCGCTCAGCGCCAGCAGCTCTTTCACAGAGATCCTCTTCCTACCAAGCAGGACTTCGATGGCCACCTCGAAGCTCGGCACCATATCTGCCAGGGGACCATCCATGATTGCTCCGCCGGCTTTGCCCGGACTCTCCGAGGTCACGGGATCGGCCATCACCTCCACCGCGCCACGCGGCAAGACGATTCCAAGCATCCCAATCATGCGCTTACCGAGGCTGGCCTCGAGGAGGGCCGCAACCACCGACGAGGAATCCGCGTACGAACGCGCAATCACTCCGGTCGTATCGGCGCCGGTGACTGTCAGCTCGAGGGGCTCCGAAGGGTTCCAAACACGTCCCACATCGTCCAGAAAGGCTCCCGCCAGTCGCTGTAGAACGCGGAGGTCCAACTCAGTAACCGTGCGGCGACCTCTTTTTCCACCGCCGGGATCGGGATTCTTGGCACCGCCCATCAAGGCCTCGACCAGTCGATCGACCAATTCCGGCTCGATTGCCAGCAGACCACTGCCCGGCAGACCTGCGATGCGGAAACCAAGCATGGCGAGTTCCCGGGAGTCGACCTCGAAGGCCTCGCGGAACTCGCTGAAGCGAGTCACTTTAAGGAAGGTCACCGCTGCAGTCGCGGTGACTTCCAGGACATCCGAGAACCGGGTTTCCAGGGCCCTGGCTGAGCGGTCCATGACGTAGGACAGCCTCTCCTCGAGCCGTGCACCGACGACCCGTCCCTCGCCGAAACGGTACCTGGGCAGCCCTTCACCGTCCTCGAGCACATTGGAATCCTCGCCATCGGCGCTCTCGGGCACACCATCGGTATCCACTGCTTCGCGCAGTGCATCGAGTTCATTGGTGCTGAGGATGCTGTCAGACATAGCTACTGGACTACGAACTCGGTGATGTAGACCCGGGCAATCTGCCCAGCTGGAAGCATTCGATTGAAACGTACGATCAGTTCCTCGCGGAGTTGGGCCTTCCCTTCGATGCCAAGGAGATCTTCGTACGTCTGGTTGCCGAGCAACGAAATCACGGCGTCCTTGAAGAGTGCGTCTCTGGCGGTGATCTCCTTGATGGTGGCAGAGTCCTCGACCTCAACCTCGATCCGGCAGTTCACATAGCGGACGTTGCCCGGATCGAGCAGGTTGACGACAAAGTTACCGAGCGGGTGGATCGTGCCAACGTGACGGGCACCGGCCTCCATCTCGGGAAGCGCCTTCTCAACGCCGGAAGCCTGCTTGGCAACCACATTCTTGACGTCACCGACCTCGGCTGCGAGCCCCTTGACCTGCACGAAGGCATAGCCCATCGCGCCAACGGCTAATAGGAGCGCGACTGCCAAAAGCATCAGCAACAGCTTGACCTTGCCCTGTAAGGACGCCACCTGGCCGTCCAGGTCCTCGCCCTGCATCAGATCTTCGCTCATCTAGGCTCCTTTGCACCGTCGGGGCTCGGCTGAACCTCCTCGATGACGGTGTTCTCTCCGTAAAAGTACTTATCGGTCGCCGTCGTCGTTGTTAGAAGAATTTCTACACGACGATTCCCCGCACGCCCGGCTGCGGTCTTGTTTGGGTACTTCGGCATGTACTGCCCGTGGGTTCCTGCTTTCAGCCTCTTGCCATCGATCTTGCCACTATCCTGAACGTACAGCAGCATCGCGAGGGCTCGGGCGGCACCCACCTCCCAGTTGCTCTCATACCCCCCGCTGGGCGACGAGTTGTCGGTGTGACCGCTGAACTCGATGTTGGCTTTGCTCTCGCCGAGTACCGCGCTCAGATCTTCGAGAAAGGGGAAGGCGGTCGGCAGGATGTCGACGCCACCCGGCGGAAACAGCAGTGAGTCATCGATGGTGATGAAGACCTTGTTGTCCTTGTGCCCGATCTGAATGAAATCGTTAGACACCTTTGTCTTCTGCTTTTCCTTGAAGGTCTCAAGCGTGGTCATGAGCTTCATTTCACCCTGGGCCACCTTGGGTGTCTTCGCGATCTCCTTGCGCCCTTCACGCGGCTGGCCGCCGCCCTCGAGTACACCGAGAGCGCCACGCAGCGAGCCCAGGGCAAGCTTGATTCGCTGATTGTCGAGAGTGGACATGGAGAGCAGCAACACGAAAAAAGTAAGCAGCAGGGTCATCAGGTCGGCAAAGGTGACCATCCACGCCGGTGCACCTCCCTCTTCATCGCCCGAGTTGGACTTGCCCTCTTTCCCCCGTGACGCCATGAATCACGCGGCCTCTTCCAACTGCCTCATGCTGGGAGACACAAAAGAAGACAACTTCTGCTTGAGGATCCGTGGGTTGTCACCGGCATGGATCGATAGCAGTCCTTCGAGGATCAGGGTCTTCTGTTGAATTTCGAAAGTCGACAGCGTCTGCAGCTTCGTCTGCAGCGGCAGGAACAGGACATTCGCGAGCAGGGCGCCGTAGAAGGTCGTGACCAGGGCAATGGCCATCGCCGGACCGATGCTGGACGGGTCCTCCATGCTACCGAGCATCTGAATGAGTCCGATGATGGTTCCAATCATCCCAAATGCAGGAGCCAGGGTGCCCATCGTCTTCATCAGGTCGGCACCCACCTTGTGGCGGGCCTCGACGTACTCCAACTCGGTGGTAAGGATCTGCTCGATCGTGTCGGCCTCCTGGCCGTCGATGACCAACTGCAAGCCTGACTTGAAAAAGGGATCATCGACCTCGTCGGTGGAGGCCTGCAGAGACAGCAGGCCCTCCTTGCGTGCACGGGTCGCCATCTCGGCCAGGGTGGTGATGAGTGCTCCGGCATCGACCCCTGCATTGAAGAAGGCCTTCCGCACGACGCCCAGGACGCTCATGATCGTTTTCAGCGGGAAGCAGACCAGGGTCGCACCGAAGGTTCCGCCCATGACAATGAGCAGGGACTTTCGCTCGAGAAAGGTGCTCGCGCCCTCGCCAGAGACAATGGCCCAACCGACCAGGCCGAAGGCTGCGATGATCCCGACTAGAGTTGCTAAGTCCATCCTTCGACCTCTGCTTCTGCACTGCCCCTGTGTCGAGTTTCCGGCTACCAGTTCACAGACTACACCGGAAGCGGGCAATTGGCCCGCTCTCCAACCCGCATCCTGGATGAGATGAGGCCGGGCCGCACCAGCGACCCGGCCTCGTCTCGAGTCCAGCCGTCCGGGGCGAAGGTCACACCCCGGACTCCCGGCTAGACAAGCTGCATCAACTCCTGGAGCATGTCGTCAGCGCCAGAGACTACGCGGGCACTGGCCTGGTAGCCCTTCTGGCTCTTGATCATGCGCACGAACTGGGTCTCGATGTCGACGTCGGACATCTCCAGCGAGTAGGAGTGCACCACGCCACGTCCCCCGTTGTCCGCGGCGCCGAGCGCCGGTTCTCCGGAGTCAGTCGTGCTCTGGTACAGGTTGTGCCCGACACGCTCCAGGTAGGTCTGGCCCTGGAAGGACGCCAGGGTGATCTGGCCGAGAGTGCGGGATTCACCATTACTGTAGACACCGCGAACCAGTCCGTCCGTGTTGATGTCATAGTCCACCAGGCTTCCAGAACCGTTGCCATCAGGATTGACATCAGCGACGTCCGAGGGCGCCGCAAACTGGGTCATCGTACCGGTATCGGTAGCGGCCAAGCCGATGTCGAAGGCCACGGTCTGAGCCGCAGCACCAGCAAAGGTCACCGCCGTCGAGGTGGCGGTCGAAGTGGCCGTATCCAGGGAACCCGAAGTCAGAAAGTTCAGGTTTGCGGAGAAAATCTCCTGCGGAACGCCTGCAGTACCGCCGGCCTCACCAGCATCGACGAAAACCCTCTGCTGCCAGGTGTTCACACCGGTCTTGTAGAAGGCGACAGTAGCGTCATGGGCGCCACCGAGACTGTCATAGATCACCGTCGACGAAGTGAAGGTGGCTTCGTTAGCGATCGTGGTGAAGTCCGGCGGAGCCGCCGTGATCACCGGCGCGATGGTGGCATCGGCGTCCAGGTTTGCCGTCAATGCGACCGTAGTGGTCGCCTGGCCGGGGATCGTATCCGTCGGGATGACGATGTCACCGACCGTGGTCGTCAGGGTGCCGGTATTGTCGATTCCGAAGCCCTGCAGCTTCATACCCACCAGGTTCACCAGGTTGCCGTTGGCGTCGAGCTCGAAGTTGCCAGCCCGAGTGTAATACTGTGTGCCTTCGGCATCCGCCACGGCAAAAAAGCCGTTGCCGTCGATGGCTAGATCCGAGTTCCGCGAAGACCCCTCGAGCGCACCCTGGCCGAAGCCCTGGCTCACTCGACCGGTAAACGCGCCCATTCCAAGTTGCCCACGGTTGCCACCGAGATTCTGGTGGATGAGGTCCTGAAACTGAGCCGAGGACCCCTTGTAACCGTGGGTATTCAAGTTTGCGAGATTATCGCCGACAACGGATAGGGAAAGACCGTTGACGTTGATGCCGGTAACCCCGGTATTCAAAGTGCTGAAGAGACCCATACTCTTCCTCCTGTCTTTGCAGGCATAGCCTGCGGGTTATGAGGCCTGTGTTGGGCAAGGCCTCGTAAACTCTCTGTGCGACACTCCAGGCCGCAACTCACCTGTTGCGGCCCGCGAGACCGCTGTTCGAATTCCAGCTCTGCGCGGTCAGCGGGACCGCCCTGGGATCATCTCTCTACATTGACTCCCGCGAGCCCCGACGACGCCGTTACTGAAGAGGCTCCAGGAGCCGATTCTCGGCCCTGACCAGCGCCCTCAGCGGCGGTGTCCGTTGGGGTGGTTTCGGGCAGTTCCGCGGGAGGTCGGTTGAGGACGCGCAGAATGGCGCCCAGGCCGACCTCCTGGCCATCGATGTAGAGCATCGGCTGACCATTTACGAAGCGAAGCTCCTCGACCAGTCCGGTAACGAAAGTGGCGACGGGAACCGCCTGGCCATTCTCATCCACTGCACTGACCGAGTACCTGTAGTCTCCCTCGGGGGCACGGGAGCCGTGCTCGTTGCGACCATTCCAGGTCACGTCGTGCTCACCGGCGCCGAGCTCGCCCAACTCGATGGTGTCGACCAACGCGCCGCTGCGGTCGGTGACCGTAACGACGACCTCGCTGGCCTCGCCCGCAAGTTCGAACATCAGTTCCTCGGAACTGCCTGCCTCGTGCAAAAAGCTGTCGCCCTGGGCAACCACTTCGTGACCGACCAGGTTGACGGCGCTCTCGTTGTTGATGGACGTGATTCCGACCATCAACTGGTTGAGGCTCTCGTTCGCCGTCATCAACTGCTTGACGGTGTTCAGTTGAGTGATCTGGTCCATGAACTGACTCGAGTCCATGGGCGAAAGGGGGTCCTGGTGCTGCATCTGAGTCATCATCAGCGAGAGGAAGTCCTCCTCTGCCAGGGTTGGCTCTGCGGCCTGGCCGTTCGCGCCGGTCTCTACCGGCGGTCGGTATGCGACTGGATTAAGTGTCATCTCACCGTTCCTTTCTTACAGACGAAGGTCGAGCAGAGCACCGCGGCCATCCATTGCCGAGCCCCTGCTGGGTTCGGCACCGATGGGGCGTCCCCAGGGATCGACCTCCGTGCCGCGATTGTTGTCGGTAGCGCGATCTTCGGAGCGGCTGCTGTCGCCATCGCTCCCGTCGGTCGCCGTCTCGTTACTGCTGTCCTGCGAGGTACTGACATCGAAGTCGCCCAGCTCCATGCCGTGGCTCGCCAGGGCCTGGCGAAGTTCGGCAGTGCGGCGCTCAGCAAGCTGGCTGCTGCCCTCGGGAGCGGCCAACCGAACATCGACCTGCTCCTCGCTCAGATCGACCCGGGCCTTGATTACCTGGCCATCCCCCGTCGGGACGACAAGGCGAGCCCCACGCAGGCCCCGCAGTCGCACGGAACCCGGCAGTGGCTCCGGGTCGTTGTGCAGGTTCGACATCAGATCGCCACGGCCTGCAGTCTCCAGCCCCCCACGGTTGACCGTGCCAGGGCCTTGAGGGCCTGCCTCGACGGGCCGACTGTTGGCCCCCTGGCCCTGGTTGGCCTGGCCATCGGCGCCCTTGCCTGCATCTAGTGTCTTGTTGGCGGCCAACTGGCCCAGCTTGAATTCGGCGTCGGTGTTGCCGTTCTGAGCTGGGAGGCTGCTCAACTCCAGCCCCGCAGGAGCCTTGCCAGACTGGGGGTTCGAGCCCGCCTCCGCGTCTGCACCCGGAGTGTTGGTCCCAGGGAGACCGGCGGAAGCTTCGTCGGGGCCCAAGGCGGCGAGCGACGTTGCGAGAGAGCCTCGCTCGAGGCGCTGGCCGGCCTGCAGGAGCTCCGACTGTGACGAGACCGGCGGAGTCTGCTGCACGCTCGCATGGGTCCCTGGATTCGCCGCAGCCAACGCAGCCGAGGATACGGCGTCGCCCGGGGTCGGGGAACTCGCATCAGCAGAGCCTGCGTCGGGCACCGCCGTTCCTTCGGCTCGTACCGAGCCACCGGCCTCGGAGGAATCCAAGACCGGTGGATCGGAACCGAACCCCCCCCCGGAGGACTCTGTACTGGGTGGATCTTCGGAATTCTGCTCAGCACGCTGCTCGCCCGCAAGGGCCTCTGTCTCTGCTTCGTTTCGGGCCTCGGCGTCGTCCGCGCGGGTGGTGGCGTCGTCACGGCGGTCCGAAACGTCGTCACCAGGCGTGCTCGCCCTGCGTTTCGAAGCTCGACTGTTCTCGGACGCCTTGCTCTGATCAACAGAGTCCAGGGCGGAACGAAAGGCCTCCCCCTGTTGCGGAGATGACGTGTCGCTGCGGGCCGAGTCGGCATAGGGCACGGCGACTGTCGGGCGATGACTGGTGGCGTTTGCTGGCATCAGTTGCTCACTCCTTGGCAGTTGGTAGATCCCGGTCCCGGCCGAGCCACCGGCCTTGGCACATTCCAAGACCGGTGGATCGGAACCGAACCCCCCCCGGAGATTCCGGGCGCTCCCCCATGTAATCCGCGCGGATCACCGTGGAGCACGATTCGCATCGTCAGAGCCAGTGGCGGTAGGGCCGTCATCGGGGCCGCCTCGGTTCCAACTTGGACTTGTCGATCTTCGGTAGCTCGGCGAGCTTGTCTGCAAGACGCTGCGCCTTCACCGGAGGCATCGCACCCAGTACCTTGCCTGCCTGCTTGGGCTTGAGCTTCTGGAGCACCTGCAGTGCAACCCCCTGGTCGATGCCAGCAAGCAGCTCCGCTGCATCCTTGGCTTTCATCTGGTCGACCATGCGGCTGAGCTTCTTTACCCGCTGCTCGAGGGCTGCGCGCTGACCGCTGAGCAGTTCGAGGAGCTCGGCCCGCAAAGCCTCGAGGCGAACAAGCTCGGCAGCAACTTCCGTCTCCAGGCCGGCCAGGACAGCAGCTCGTTCATCGAGGGCATGCCCGCGGCGATCAAGAGAGTTACTTCGGTTGCGTAGATCACGGAGCAGGAGGATTTCCTCGTCACTACAACCCACCTCGTCAGCACGCGGTACCTCCCATGGCAGAGGCCGGTTGAGCAACTCCTCCGTTGTCATCTTCTTGGCGGGCTTCTTCTCCTCGCCTTCTTCCTCAGCTTCCTCGGGCTTCCCGCCACCGGCGTCGACCACGGGGATCGGCACCACGAGCAGCGAAGCCGCCGTGAGCAGCGCGAGGAAAACAAGACGTTGCAATAGTCGTCCCACGGCTCTACTTCCCTTCATCCCTGTCGTGCGGACGACGCAACAGACTCATGTCGTCCATCTCTCGGTACCGCTTGGACTTCGCCTCTTCGAGCTCTCGTTGCAGGGCGCGTTCCTGCAGGTGCTGGATCAAGCGCCGTCGCTGCCAGGCAGCCTTGACGATCTCCTCGCCATCCACCACCACCTGCCGCCGGAGTCCGATGACCCCACGACGTTCGTCTGCCTCTTCCTCGAGGTGCTCTTCGAAGCGCGAGCGCCAGAGCATCTCCATAGCCGTCGAATTACTTGGTTTCTCCTGGACTTCCTCGAGCCGAAGCAGGGTCTGCAGCAGGTCTTCCTCGGCCTCCTGCAGAGAGTGCTTTCGGGACTGAAGATCAGCAGCATGGCTCTGCTCGACGAGCTTGCGGAGTCGCACCAGCCGAGCGAGACGACGAGACTTCATGACGCCACCTCTTCGACGGCCTCAGCACGGCCCGCCATGGCCAGTTCCGCCAACTTCAAGAGTGTCTCATCCATGTCGAGGTCCTCAGACTCCTTCTGCCGCAGAAAGCCGTTGATCGGCCCTATGAGTTCCAGGGCTCGGTCGATGCGAGGATTGCTTCCGGCGCGATAGGCGCCGATATTCACCAACTCCTCGGCATCTCGGAAAATGGCCAACAGCTCGCGCAGTTCGCCAGCATCGACCACCTGCTGCGGAGCAACGACGTCCTTCATCACACGAGAGGTGCTGGCGAGAATGTCGATGGCCGGATAGTGGTTTCGAGCGGCCAGTTCGCGGGTCAGAACGATATGCCCATCAAGAATTCCCCGGGTGGCATCGGCAATGGGATCGTTGAAATCGTCACCCTCGACCAGGACGCTGTAGATTCCGGTCATCGAGCCACCACCACTCTGTGTCCCGCAGCGCTCCAGGAGCCGGGGCAGCAGAGCAAACACCGAGGGGGTGTAGCCCCGGGCCGTCGGCGGCTCACCCGCCGATAGACCGATCTCACGCTGAGCCATAGCAAGCCGGGTGATGGAGTCCATCATGAACAGAACGTCCTGACCGCGGTCACGGAAGTACTCCGCAATGGTGGTCGCGACCAGCGCGCCCTTGACTCGCAGGACTGGCGAGGCATCGCCGGTGACGGCAACCACCACAGAGCGAGCCATGCCCTCTTCACCCAGAGCTTCGTCGATGAACTCGCGTACCTCGCGACCACGCTCGCCGATCAGGGCGATGACGCTGACATCGGCGCGGACATTGCGGGCCACCATGCCGAGCAGGGTCGACTTTCCGACACCCGAACCCGCCATGATGCCGATTCGCTGTCCCCGTCCAACCGTAAGCATGCCGTCGATTGCCGAGATCCCGAGCTCCAAGGGCTCGGTGATGCGCTCACGACGCAGGGGGTTGGCCACGGCACGGAACACCGAGGCCCGGCGCTTGCAGGACAAAGGCCCCTTGCCATCAATGGGAGTACCCAACGGCCCCAGGACCCGGCCCAGCATCTCGTTGCAGACGGTGATCGAAAAGTCCGATCGTACGGGACGAACCCGGGAGCCCAATGTGACACCGACCACGTCGTCAAAGGGCATGAGCAGGTTCCGCGAACCACGGAATCCGACCACCTCGGCGAGCACGGGCTCGCGCCCCCGGCCCGGCCACACCTGGCAGATGGTACCCACCGCGGTGCCGGGAACTTCCGCTTCCAGCAAGGTACCAACCACCTGGGTGACCTGGCCTTCGTAGGTAAGGGGATCCACCTGGCGAAGTCGTTGCAGTAGCCCACCGACAGGTCGCTCGGGGAACTCATCGTGCTCGAAGGCTTCGGCAAGTCCGAGATCAGTCATCATTGACCTCCACCTCTTCTCTCGCCCAGGAATCAACGACATCATTGAATGCCTCGATCTGGGCCTCGACGGATGCGTCGATGCGTCCGTAGTCCGTCTCCACGACGACGCCGCCGGGCTCCAGCTTCGGGTCAGACTCGACCCGGAACGACGCGTCTCGACCGAGCTTCTCCATGATGATTGGGGTCAGATCGGAGAGCTTCTTGTGCTCACCGGCAGACAGGCGGATCACGAACTCATCGCTGCGGCGCACCTGCTCGAGAACTGAGACCACCAACTGCTCGATGGAACTGGGTGCCGAACTGAGCTCCCGGCGCACCACCTGGCGCGCAATGAGCATCACCGCATCGGCAACGTCCTTCACCGAACGCGCAAAGACCTGCTCTCGTACCGCCTCCAGTCGAGTACGCAACTGCTGGGCGATCCGAAGTTCCTCTTCGACTTCCTGGCGACCCTGCTCGAAGCCCTCTTTGCGGCCGGACTCGAAGTACTCCTCGCGGACCGACTTCAGAGCGGAGTCCATGCCGTCAGCATCCTCTCCACTGCCAGCTTCGAGGTCGTTGGCCTCGTTGCCGTTGGTAAAGTCAGAGAACGCGCCCGAACTCAACGAAAACGCCGAGGCTCCAGTGATCGGGGCAAAGCCGTCTTCCTCCATCTGCGAGGTCCTCGTCTCCGCCAGGTCGGCGAACTCCTCGCTGGCATCGGGAGCTTTGCTGATCTTGATTGGTTCGAAGCCACCCATATCCATCTACTCCACGATCTCTTCGCCGCTGCCCATGAAGATGAGCTTGCCTTCCTCTTCGAGGCGCAAGGCGAGGGCGATAATCTGCTGCTGTGCGGCCTCCACCTCGGACAGACGAACCGGGCCCATGGCCTCCATGTCGTCCTGGAGATAGCCACCTGCACGCTCGGACATGTTCTCGAAGAAGATCTTGCTGGTTTCCTCGTCTGCCGCCTTGAGCGCCATCGCGAGGTCCTTGCGTTCCACCTCCTTGAGGAGATTCTGGATTCCGCGACTATCGGCACTGCAGAGCATCTCGAACTTGAACATCTGCTTGCTGATTTCGCCGGCTACGCCCTCATCACGACGGGCAAGGGCTGTCATCAGTTCCTCACGCAGGGCAGTGCCCAGTTGATTGACCGTGTCCGCCACCATCTGCGAACCATCGGTTTCGGCGTGGTGCACTTCACCCCGGCGGTCCTCGACCCGGCCGAGGAGATCCTCAATGTCCTCGAGCAATTCCAGCGGAATCTCCTTGAGGCGCGAGACTCGCAGTACCACCTCGACCTGCAGGTCCACGTCGAAACAAGGAAGCAAGGCAGACGTGATATCCGGACCGAGCACTGCACAAGCTACAGCGATGGTCTGTGGATGTTCCTTGACCAGTCGGGCAGCCAGGGCACCAGGCTGCATACCTTCGAACTTGCGTTGAAAGCCCACCCGCGAGACCGGCTCGATAGAGCGCAGCATTCGCCGTCCACGTTCCTCACCTAGCACGGCGGGGAAGACGTTCTCCAGGTAGTTGTTGCCCTGGCTCTGCAGGTACAGCGACTTCGACAGTCCTCCGGCAAACTCGGCGATGATCGCCTGGATGAGTTCGGGATCGACGTGGTCGAGTCGTGAGATCGCCTCGCCAACCCGTCGAATCTCGGTCTCGGACAGGCGCGCGAAGATCTCTCGAACCACGGCCTCATCGAGGTACATGATTAGAACTGCTGCCTTCTCCGGACCGGTAAGGTGAGTCGTTTCAGCAAGCTTGGCTGCGAGCATGTTCATGGTTCTCTAAGCCTCCTCGCGAATCCAGGCCTGCAGCGTGACTACGCTGTGCTGGATGTCCGATGAGATGAGGTTGTTGACCTCTTCACGAGTCACGTGGCGAGCGCCCGTAGACACGGTGTCGAGCCACTCGGCCAACACCTCCTCGGACGGCTTCTCGCGGACACCTTCGGCGGCATCATCCTCGCCACCCTCAGTACGCCCCAGGGCAGCCCCACCGACACCCGGAAGCAACGGCTCCACTGCCTGGACGGCCGAGAGGGGCTGTTCGTCGAGTCGGCGCATCATCGGCCGCACCACCATGAAGAAGGTCAGGAGCAGGGCAACAAAACCAAACAGGTAACGACCTACCGTCACCCAGTCGAAGCCGCGCCGAAAGTCGGCCAACGTGGCCGTCGTCGGCGCACTGCTGAGCTCGATCTTGTGGAAGGGCTGGTTCACAACCGACACGTTCTTGAGCGGCGCACCCAGGGCACTGGCGACGATCTGGCGGAATTGCTCCAATTCCTGCTCCTCGCGCGGGCTGTAGACCTTTTCTTCGGCAGCTCCCTCTTCACTGGCCTCAGCACCTTCGGCGAGGTTCCAGCTGCCATTGACGACCACAGCCGCGGTAACCGAGAGGATGCCTCCGGGCAGAGAAGCCGCGACAGTTCGCGTTTCCGGTACATCGACATTGGCCACTTCATCGGCCTCGTTGCTCTCGGTCCCACCAGCACCACCTGCAGCCTGCGCCAACTCCGGAAGGTTTGCAGTGGTACCGGGAACGCCCGCGGTTCCTCGACCACCACTGGCGCTGGTTTCCCGGGTACGCGAAGAGATCACGACGGCGCGCTCGCCATCGAGTTCGCGCTGCTGGATGCTGCGCTCCTGGTTATCGAGTTCCACGCTGATACGGGCCTCCACGTTGCCCGGGCCGACGATCCTCTCGAGGATCCCCTCGACCTTCACCTGATAGTAGCCCTCATAGTGCTGTTGGAGTTCCGCAAGTTTTCCACCAACCCCTACCTCTTGAGCATCATCCTCGGCCGCATGGATCACCCGCATGGCGGAATCAAGGATCTCCACGTGACGCGGATTGAGGCCAGGAACCGCAGACGCGACCAGTGAGGCCATGCGGGCACCCTCGTCTCGGCTGAGGGTCATGCCCGTCTTGAGTTCGACGTAAACCGAAGCACTGGGATACTCCTGGTCCTCGGAGAACAGGCTGTCCTCGGGAATGCTCAGCAACACCTTGGAACCGAGTACCTGGTCGAAGCCGTTGATCTGACGTTCCAGCTCACCCTGCAATCCGCGAATCCAGCGAACGTGTTCCACGAAACGCGTCGAACCGAACTTGTTCTCTTCGAGAATCTCCAGCCCCGTGCCGCGCTCGGAAAACAAGCTACTCCCGCGCAGGCCGATTCCAACCGCATCTCGCTTACTGCTCGGCACGAGGAGCCTGTTGGTACCCCGCTCGAGGCGGTACTTGATCTCATCAGCCTTGAGTTGCTCGATGATCTCGGCAGTGGTCTTGGCGTCCATTGGCTGGTCGAACAAGGCGACCATAGGATCGTGGGTAGCCCAGGCCACCACCACTGCGGTCAGCGCAAGGCTGGCCAACAGGCTGGAGACCAGACTGAAGCGGCGCTGGGGCGGCAGCGCGCCGTAAAATACCCGCCAGCGGGCAATGAGTTCGTTCAAGCGATCCACATCAAACTCCTGTCAGCGTTTTCATTCAGCATTCGCGTTCTCAGATCCATCAGATCTGCAGCTGCATCAATTCCTGGTAGGCGCTCAGTGCTCGGTTACGGAGTTGCACTGTGTACTTCAGGGCGATGTCCGCCTTTTCCAACTCGATCATGGTGTTGTGTAGGTTCACGTCCTTGCCCGAGGCGAGGTCAATGACCATGGAATCCGCGCTCTGCTGAACATCGGACACCTTCTCCAGTGCATTGCCCAGCTTCTTACCCAGGCCATCGCCGCGGATCTTGTCGCCAACCGCGTCGAGCTTGAAGGAACCCGAACCGGGAGCCTTCGCAGCCTTCTGGCTGGCGGCCTTCCGCAGCGACGCCGCACGTTCGACAATGGCGGCGTAATTGCCACCAACCTTAGAGATGCTCATCGTCCAATCTCCAGGGCTTTGAGGGCCATGTTCTTGGTGGCCGAGATCGCCGTCACGTTGGACTCATAAGCGCGGGACGCTGAGACCATGTCGACCATCTCTTCGACCACGTTGACGTTGGGCATGGCGACCATGCCTGTCTCGGGGTCAGCATCAGGATGCGAGGGGTTGTAGACCTGCTCCGCTGGCCGGTCATCCACCACCACGTCCACCACTCTGGGCGCCTGCAGCTTCTGATCGAGCACGTCACCAAAGGGATTGTTGGCGACCGCGACGGACTGGAACACAGGGAGGCGCCGCTGGTACGGGCCGCCGTCTTCGCTCCGGGTCGTCTGCGCGTTGGCGATGTTGCTCGACACGGTCTGCAGCCGAGTGCGCTCGGCGGTCAGTCCTGATGCCGAAATCTGGAGAATGTTGAGAAGATCCATCACTTACCTCCATCCGAAGCCGCGTACTCAAGCATTCCAAGACGGCGCTTGAGTACCTCGACCGTGGCGTTGTAGAGCAGGTTGTTCTCGGCCAGGATGACCATCTCTTCCTCGGAGTTCACCGAGTTGCCGTCCTGCGACCATGCCTGCGCCTTGATCGTGTCCACTGGCGGGCTGCTCGAACTAGCGCCCTCCATGTGAGCTGTCGATGAGTTGCGCAGAGCTGCAGTGCTCTGGGAACTGTCCGCCAGGAGCTGGCCGAAGGCCTTGTGGAAGTTGACTCGCTGCGCCAGGTAGCCCGGCGTATTCGCATTGGCGATGTTGGACGAGACCAGGCCATGCTGCTTGAGACGCAAATCGAGCGTCTTCTGAAGCTGCTGGAAGACCGGGTTGAAGAGCTTATCCGACATTCAAACCTCCTTCTGGGGCTGGGTGGTCACCCGGCTCCACTCCGAAGGAAGAATTCAAGTTGCATGCCAGACTGCATCCACGACGTGGAGATCGGCCGCATCCTACTGTTTTTACTTGTCTTTTTTGTTTTCCAATCGTGCCGGGCGGTCGCTTCTGCGACTCGAGAAAAGGCCCGTTGTCAGTCGATTGGCGACGACGGAAGTGAGTCTGTCACTGATCTGACGGTCGCACCATCAGCCCCCTGGCGTCCTCCACGAAGGCGGGGGCTGCCAGCAATTGCCGAGCCGCGAGCGCCCAGGTGTCGGTACCAACCGCCAAGTCCTGCAGGCCCGGCTTCGCCTCGTCAGTGCGTCCCAGGCGGAACTGTGCTTGCGAGCGATGCCAGAGCAACCCACGCAACCTCGACGAATCGCCTGGCGAAGACTTGAGCGCCTGCTCCAGTTCGTCACAGGCACGCAGTACGATCTTCCAGTCCCCGGCGTCTCGTCTCAGGCGGGAAGCAAGGGTCGCCACGTGGAACCAGCCGGCAGTAGCATCGCCCGCTCCTCCGGCAGCTACTCCCGCATAGACATCCTTCAAAGCTTGCACGTCATCCCCCGCCTTCTCTGCTGCCAGCCCCCGGCGATAAGTCAGACTGGGCACGGCAGCTTGAGTCCGAACCGAGCTACGCGAGCGGTCAATGGCACGGTCGTAACTGGAAATGGCCTCCTCGTAGTAGCCCTGAGCCGCAAGCACATCCGCCCGCGCCGCGGAGATCCGCAGCGAGGCTCTTTGCATCCGCGAGTTTTCCAGGTAGTCGAGGGTCTTCGCGGCAGACTCGATCTTGCCTTCCTCGAGGTAGATCGTCGCCAACTGCACCAGGTTCTCAGCAGCATCGTTGCGCGACACTCCTTCGGCAATCGCCTGGCCCAACCACTTGGCGGCAAGATCGGGAAGGCCTGCAGCCAGCGCCGCAGAGGCGGCGTCCGAGCGAGTCTGTGGATCGACACACGAATGCATTCGCAAGTCGTCGAGAAAACCTCGGTAGATGCCCAATGCTCGGGTCACCTCGCCCCTGTTGCGAAGGAAGTCGAACAGCTTCGGGGCACTATCACAGACCACCTCCTGGTAGGCGATCGCACCGCCGGTAGTCGGCGTTCGGTTTTCCACCCAGCGGTACAGGTTGAGTCCATCCTCGAGCAGGCCCAGGGCGATGAACAACTGCGCCGCAGTCGACAGTGCCTCATCTTCGACCACCGTGTGCGGCCAGGCGAGTGCCTCGGCACGCAGGGCCAGGGCCACGGCCTGGCGATTAATCCGGTCCTTCCCTTCCTGGTCCTCCACTGCAAGCAGGTCGAGAAGCCGCAACCTCATGCGCGCGAGCGGCACAACCGTCGAGCCGGGTGTCTGGTGCAGGAGATCCCTGAGCCACGTGCGCGCGGCGTCCAGATCTCGGTGCGCCAGGGCTGCTTCGTGCAGCCACCACCTTGCCCGAATGCGGTCTACACGACGGGTGGCCGCTTCCTCGATCCGCTCCAGGAAGGGCAGGGCCCGCGCAGGCCGGTTGGCGTCCAGAAAGATGCGACTCCACAGCATGTCCCAGATCGGGCTGCGAGCAGCAACCGGATGCTCTGCCAACAGCAGGTCTACTACCTGGCTGGCACGGGCGTACTCGCCGATAGACCACAGGCTATGTGCCACCACCCGCCTCGCCTCGAAATGGATATGGGCATCATCTGGTGGAACGCCGTTGACCGCCTTGACCACCGTAGTCATCCCGGGCCCTTCGTCGCCGAGATGGATCTGGCTGAAACCGCGCACGAGCTCCCAGTACGGTCGCTCGGGACTCTCCGGTGCGGCCTCGATGGCCTTGCGTGCCTGCAGCATCGCCTCCACGAAACGTCGGTCCTGACTCAGCAGGTAAGCAGCCTGGCCCCGGGCCCAGGGTGCCCAATCCGCCTTGGGCATGAGGCCGGCAGCCAGGACATAGGCGTCCGCTGCCCTGCCCGCATACACGGGCTGGCCGCTGTCGAGTGTTCGGCTCCACACGTAGCCCCGCGCAAGGGCTACCAGCGCTCGACTACTGTCCTTACCTGCCGGAAGCCCAGTCAGAGACTGACCAGCTGTCACGGCATCGCCCAACTCCGCCAACATGACGGCTTCCTTGAGCAGACTCTTGCGATTCCAGGCCTTCTCGACCTCGATGGGTACCGTGCCAAAGGCGTAGGGCCGGATCCTCAAGGGCATCGCGAGACGTACCGGAGACGCCGCACCGACTGCCAGGTAGACGCCCTGCCACTCCACCCACGGAAGCGACTTGAAGCCCGGTGCACTGAGCAACTGGGCCACGGGCTGATCTTCCCAGGATGCCTTGGTAGCGACGGCGGCCGCTCCCTCGCGGCGAGCCGCGAGATCGACCGCGCGACCCGAGAACTTGTGCTCCTCGAAGTTGACCTCGAGCCGGGTCGCCTCAGGACGATTGACGGAAACCCCACGTACACCGGGATTGAGACGGAGGTCGAGGCGCATAGCATGTGCCGAAATGGGCACGATGCTGTAGGAGAGCAGGGCGGGACTGATCGACTTGGCTATCTGCGGGCCGACCACCTCGCGCTGCTGAGTGATGCTGAGGCGGAACACGCCGGCATCGATTCGCGACTCGGCGGTGACCAGGGCATCCGGGCTGACTCTCAAGACCAGGCGACCGTACGGATGAGTCTCCAGGTACTTCTCCTCGATCAGGGCCAACTCTTTGTCGCTGGGACCGGCTTCCGCAACGGCAGCAGCCTCCTTCTTTGCTGCCTGCTGAGCACGAACCGGCAACACGCCCGCAAGCACCAACAACACGCAGCAGCCCGCGGCCACCCACCATCGGGAGCCGTAGACCGCGCGTCCGCCGTGGCTACGAGCCCGGCTTCCTGGCAGGCTGACGATCACTCCTGTGCTCCGTCCCGTCCGGCAAAGCCCTGGGACACACCACGCAACCACGCCCCCCCGGTGGCGCCCGGGCGCGGCGCCGCCCCCCC